>JBBIQZ010000008.1:0-7848 GCA_037442065.1 bacterium
TATGGGTAAAGATTTTAAAGAAACTTCAGTTATAAATTGGCAGATAATAGACGATTGTTTAGCAGAAAAAACAGCCTCCGGCTACAAAATGGCTTTAATAGAAGCCGACAAATTGCTAAACAATGCTTTAAAAAATGCCGGCTATCCTGGTAGAAATATAGAAGAAAGAATCACCTCGGCTAAATCTTTATTTTCCAATATTAAAAGTTTAAAAAAAGCTCGCGAAAAAAGAAATTTAGTTTTAGAGGAACTAACTTATAATTTAAATTCCATAGACGTAGAAGAGGCGGCCAAGTCTTATCATCAGGCCCTCTTAGATATTGAAGGAAACCCAGAAGCAAAACTTAACGTTTTAGAGCAGGGTTTGGCTAAAGCAAGATATTACATTCCTTCCAAAAAGAAATTTTTTACTAAGATATTAATTTACTTTGTTTTAGTACTTTTTGCTGTAGTTTTTTTGGCTGATACCAAAACAGGCCAGTCGATTACCGGTGGAATAATTTCTTTAAGCCATTTCGTATTTGGTTGGGTTTTGATGATTTTTATACTACTAGCGGCAATTATTACAATTGTTACTTTAAGCCTTCTTTATTTTGAGAAAAGACGAAAAGAAGACAAACAAGAGTTTGACCTATGAACAACTTTACCCATCTGCATGTTCATACTCATTACAGCTTATTGGACGGGATGGGTAAAATTCCCAATTTATTAGATAGAGCCAAAGAACTGGGCATGGACTCCATTGCTATAACTGACCATGGAGTAATGTATGGCGTTTTAGAATTTTATCAAGAAGCAAAGCTTAGGGATATTAAACCGATTTTAGGGATGGAAGCTTATGTTGCTCCGCGTGACCATCTTTCAAAAATACCAAAACTAGACACCGGCCCGTCACACTTAACTCTTCTGGCAAAAAATATAACAGGATATCAAAATCTTTTAAAATTAACAACCATCGGACATTTGGAAGGCTATTACTATCATCCTCGTATTGATAAAAAACTTTTAAAAGATTTAAGCGAAGGAATTATTGCTTTATCAGGCTGTCTTAAAGGGGAGGTAGCCCATTATGCGTTGGCCGGCAACGAAGAAAAAGCTTTAAAAGCCTTAAAGGAATACAAAGAAATATTTGGCGATGATTTTTATTTAGAAGTACAGCATCAAGAGGGGATGGAAGATCAAAATATCGTTAATAAAAAATTAATTGAACTGGGAGCTAAAACCCAAACGCCGGTTGTGGCCACTAAAGATGTTCATTACATCAACAAAGACGATCGGGACGCGCATGATATCCTTTTGTGTGTCCAGACCGGAAAAACTATAGAAGATGATGACAGGCTAACAATGAAAACAGATCTTTCTTTGGTTTCGCCCAAAGAGATGATAGAAGCTTTTAAAGATTATCCGGGAGCAATTAAAAACTCTTTAAAAATTGCCGAGGAATGCAATGTAGAACTTGAATTAGGCAGATTTTTAATTCCTAATTTTAAACTTCCACCTAAAGAAACACCGATAAGTTTTTTAAGAAAACTTTGTTATGAGGGATTAGAAAAAAGGTACAAAAAAGACGGTTCAACTCCTAAAGAAATTAAAGAAAGATTAGAATACGAATTAGGCATTATCGAGAAAACAGGCTTTGCTTCTTATTTTTTAATCGTTGCCGATTTTGTTAATTATGCAAAAAGCCAAGAAATTTTAGTTGGGCCCGGCAGAGGATCGGCAGCCGGAAGCTTAGTGTCTTATGTTTTAAATATTACCAACCTTGATCCTCTAAAATTTAACCTTTTGTTTGAACGATTTTTAAATGCCGAAAGAATTTCTATGCCGGATATTGACATGGATTTTGCCGACGATAGAAGAGGCGAGGTTATTGATTATGTTATTAAAAAATATGGAGCAGATCATGTTGCCCAAATAATAACTTTTGGAACAATGGCTGCCAGAAATGCCATAAGAGACGTCGGTAGGGCGATGGGTATAAGCTACAACGATGTTGATAAAATAGCAAAGCTTATACCTTTTGGCTTGCATCTTGTAGAAGCAATTGAAGTTTCGCCAGAACTTAAAAACCTTTACAAAAATGATGAGACCGTAAAGAAACTTTGCGACTTTGCTATGAAATTGGAGGGCGTTGCTCGTCATGCCTCAACTCATGCCGCCGGAGTCGTTATTGCACCAGAACCTTTAGTCTCTTATGTTCCTTTGCAAAAAGCAACTAAGGGTAATACATCTATTGTTACTCAATTTCAAATGGGCGACTTAGAACAATTGGGTCTTTTAAAAATGGATTTTTTGGGTCTTTCTAATCTTACTGTCATAAGAGAGACTATCGAAAGAATAGAAGCAGTAGAAAAAGTAAATATCGATATAGACAAAATTCCTTTAGATGACAAAAAAACCTTCGAAATTTTAGGGAAAGGGGAATCTACTGGTGTTTTTCAGTTGGAAAGTGATGGAATGAAAAGGGTTCTAAAGGAACTAAAACCTACTACTTTTGAAGATATAATTGCTATTGTTGCCCTTTACCGGCCAGGTCCGATGCAATGGATAGACGAGTTTATCAAGAGGAAACACGGTAAATCTAAGGTAACTTATCTTCATCCAAAACTAGAAATAGCTCTTTCTGAAACTTACGGAATTCCGGTTTATCAGGAGCAAGTAATGCAAATTGCTAAAGATATAGCCGGTTTTACAGGGCCACAAGCGGATACTTTGCGAAAAGCTATGGGTAAAAAAATAAGATCTTTGATGAAAAAACAAAAAGAACTTTTCTTAAGCGGGGCAATAGAAAACGGCATAAAAAAAGAATTAGCTCTAAAAATCTTTGCGATGATGGAGGATTTTGCCCAATATGGTTTTAATAAATCCCATGCTGCTTGCTACGCTTTAATTGCCTACCAAACAGCTTATCTTAAAGCTCATTATCCTGATTGTTTTATGGCTGCCTTGTTAACTTCTGATCAGCACAATATTGATAGGGTTGCCATAGAAGTATCGGAGTGCGAAAGAATGGGAATAGAAATTTTGCCGCCGGATGTTAACGAAAGTTTTGCCGGATTTTCTGTTGTTCCTCAAACCAGAAATATCCGTTTTGGTCTATCGGCCGTAAAAAATTTAGGAGAAGCGCCAATTGAAGCAATTGTTAAAGAAAGAAAAAATAAAGGGCCTTATAAATCTATAGATGATTTTATTTCCAGAATAGATTTTGAAAATATTAATAAGAAGGTTATAGAAAGCTTAATAAGGTCTGGAAGTTTGGATACTTTAGAAGAAAGAGGTAAGCTTTTAGCAAATATGGAGCTTATACTAAATTTTGGCTCTAGGAATAAAAGATCAAATCAAAACGGGCAAGTAGATATGTTTTCTCTTTTGGGGGAGGACAGTACAGAAGGTCATTTAGAGCTAAAAGAAGGAATAAAAGTAGACAAAAAACAAAAAATGGTCTGGGAAAAAGAACTTTTGGGAATGTATATCTCCGAGCATCCTCTAAAAGATTTTAAAGAAGTTTTGCAAAATAAAACATTAAACCTTAACTTAATAACAAAAGATTTTATCGATAAAAAAATAATTATTGGCGGAGTCGTAACAAAAATTCAAAAAGTTTTAACCAGAAATAAAGAATTAATGATTTTTGCAACACTAGAGGACTTAACCGGCAGAATAGAAACTCTAGTTTTCCCAAAGATTTTAGAAGGTAACCAAGGTCTTTGGCAGGAGGATAAAATAGTTCTTGTTCAAGGCAGGGTCTCGGAAAATAAAGACGGTGAGTTAAAGATTATTGCTGAGAAAGCTAGAGAGCTTACTGAAGCAGATTTAAAGAAAAGCGTTCTAAAAGTTGTTTTGCTAAAAGTAAAGGAAGCTAAAGCTAAGGAAACCTTTAAAAAAATAAAAGAGATTTTAGAAGAAAACCGCGGCGATGATGATGTGATTTTAAAATTAGAACAGGGTAACGAAATAAGAAAAATAAAAATACCTTTTAAAATTAATTTAAACAGCGAAGTTAAAAAGAAACTGGAAGAAGTTGTTGGCGAACCAGTTGAAATATCGAGCTAAAATGGCCTTTGAAAAGGCCATTTTTAGATAACAGTTTGTTGACAGTGAGGATAATTTAAAATAAAATAGAGTATCTGATCTTTGAAAAGAGGTGACAGCAATGGATATTATATGGCTATTGAAGAAGTTTAAGTTTTGGGTAAAATCCATTCCTTGGCGAACAAAATTTAAGGATATGATTATCGTTCTTAAATACGGAGGAGAGGTTTTGGCGAGCGATGATGAATTTAAAAACATCGCCAGAAATGTAGCTTTTCTTTTAAAGAGAGGTATAATAATTGTTCTTGTTCATGGCGGCGGGCCGCAGTTGGACAGTAAGCTCGAAGAAGAAGGTATAAGTTTTGAGAAAAAAGAGGGAATGAGGATGTATACTATTAAGATAAGAAATATCGCTCAAGAGGTTTTTGGAGAAATAACAAATAAAATAATTGGAGCATTGGCTAGGAAAAAAGTAGCCTCACAATGGATATTATCAGAAGATATTAAAGTAAAAAGGGTAAAAGAATTAGGTTTTGTTGGGAAAGTAACATCTATTGGTAAAAATTTACCCCTCGCTCTATTGAAAGGATTTGTTGCTATACCTAGTCTATTCGGTAAGGATGAAAACGGAGTATTGTGCAATGTCAATGCTGATGATATAGCAGTTGCTATCGCAGAAGAGCTAGAAGCCAGCAGACTGATAATTCTTGCTTCTGTACACGGCGTTTTGGATGAAAATGGTAATCTTATTTCTCATTTAGACTTAAAGACTGCCAGAGAATTAATTGACAGAGGAGTTATTCAGGGCGGTATGATTCCAAAAGCCCTGCATTGCCTTCAATCACAAAAGGTTGAAAAAATACATATTATCGACGGCAGAAAACCTGATTCTCTGCTCAAGGAGTTATTCTCCAAAAAGGGAACCGGCACTGAAATAGTAAGGGAAGAAAGGGAGAGTGACTGAAATGACTTGGGCTTCTTCGTACAAAGCAATAATAAAAATTTAAACACAGACTCACAAGCTTTAGGAATATCTAAGGCTTTTTTTATTAATGTTTGTTAAAATATATCCATGGAAAAAACCTCTATAGAAATAGTTAAGGATTTAAAATCTCATGGGTTCGAAGCTTACTGGGCAGGGGGAACAGTAAGAGACTTATTGATGGGCAAAACTCCTAAAGATTATGATATTGTAACTTCAGCTAAGCCGGAACAAATAGAAAGCATTCTCGAAAAAACTGTTCCTATTGGCAAAAAATTCGGGGTAATTTTAGCGGTAAAAAATGGCCACCATTTCGAGGTAGCTACTTTTCGTTCTGATGCCGCTTATACTGACGGCCGCCGTCCGGATGCAGTTTATTTTACTAATGCAAAAGAAGATGCTTTGCGGAGGGATTTTACAATAAATGGGATGTTCTATGATCCTTTAACCAAAAAAGTTTTCGATTTTGTTGGCGGCCAAGAAGATTTAAAAAATAAAACCTTGCGTTTTATTGGTGATCCAGATGAAAGAATAAAGGAGGATAATTTAAGGATCCTTAGGGCAATAAGATTTAAAAATCTTTTTTCTTTAAAATACGCTCCTCTAACTTTTAGAGCCTTAAAAAAGAATGCCTGTCTTGTAGAAAATGTTTCAGCCGAACGGATAAAAGATGAGCTAACCAAGATACTTCTTTTACCCGGTAGAGAAAGCGCTTTTTTAGAATTAGATAAAGCTGGCATTTTAAAATGTATCTTACCGGAGCTTTTGTGTCTTAAGGGAATAAGACAGCCGGAAATTTATCATAAAGAAGGAGACGTTTTTACTCATACGATTTTATGTCTTGAAGCTTTACCGGATAAAGTTTCCGAAGAACTTGCTTGGGCTGTACTCTTTCATGATATTGGAAAGCCGGACACTTTTGCCGTAAAAGACAGGATAAGATTTAATCAGCATGCCGAGGTAGGGGCGAAGATTGTTGATAAAATTGCCAAAAGATTAAAATTTTCTAATAGTCTTACAGAAAATATAAAATGGCTGGTTGGACATCATATGATGGTAGGAGATATTCCTAAAATGAAAAAAACAAGACAAGCCCATTGGGTAAACCATCCCTTATTTTCAGAACTTTTAGAATTATTAAGAGCTGATGCCTTGGGCGCCAAACCGAAAGATTTAAGTCTTTATAATAAACTTAAAAAACTTCTAAAACAAAAAGAAGAAAAGTTGTTGCCTCTGCCGGAAAAGCTGCTAACCGGCAAGGATTTAATTAAGAGGTTTAATTTAAAACCCGGTCCTAAAGTTGGAGAAATTTTAGAAAAGGTACATTTGGCCCAGCTTGAGGAAAAGATAAGAACAAAGAAAGAAGCTTTGGAGCTTGTAAAGAATTTAATAAAATGAAATTTGAGTTTTTAGATCACCCTTCGGATTTATTGATAAAAGCAACTGGAGAAACTCCAGAGGAAATATTTCTAAGTTTTGCATTGGCTTTAGCTTTCTATTTTGCCGGTAAGAAAATAACAAAAACAGAAGAAAGGTCTTATAAAGTTATCGTTAAAGGCGATAATTTTTTAAATTTACTTGTAAAATTTCTAAATGAGCTATTGTTTCTAACAGAAACAGAAGGTAAAATTTTTGCCAAAGTGGAGTTTGTAAAATTAAATAAAAATTACTTAGAAGCAAAAGTTTATGGAACAAAAGAGGATATAAGAGAGCAAGTAAAAAGTGCAACTTACCAATCCTCTTTTAGGAAAACCAAAAAAGGATTTGAAGCTAAAGTTTTGTTGGATATTTAGTCGCTAATGATAAGAGAAGAAGACATAAAAAAAATTGATAAGTATTTATACGAGATTCCTAAGGCCTTTAGATCGGATATGAAAGTCCCGGCCCGTTTTTATGCTAATGATTTATTTTTAGAAAAGATGCTTAAGGAACGAGCCTTAGAACAGCTGGTAAATATTACAACGTTGGAAGGCGTTTATAAGTATGCAATTGCGATGCCTGATGTTCACGAAGGCTATGGTTTTCCCATTGGCGGTGTTGTGGCTATTGATAAGGACAAGGGGATAATTTCGCCCGGCGGGGTTGGCTATGATATAAATTGCGGGGTTAGACTTTTAAAAACTGGATTGACAGAGGCAGAAATTCTTCCCCAAAAAAGAGAGCTTTTAGAAGAAATTTTTAAAACAATTCCAGCCGGAATGGGGAGTAGAGGACTTTTGAATATTTCTTTTGAAGAACTTGATAAGTATTTAGAAATGGGTGCCAAGTATGCCATAGAAAAAGGTTTTGGAACCAAAGATGATTTGGAAAATATTGAAGAAAATGGTTTTTTAAAACAGGCTAAAGCAAACAAGGTCTCTGAAAAAGCTAAAAAACGAGGTAGAAATCAGCTTGGAACCTTAGGCTCGGGCAATCATTTTTTAGAAATCCAAAAGGCCTTTAAAATTTTTGATGAGAAGATTGCCGAAAAACTAAATATAAAACAAGGCGAAATATTTATAATGATTCATACCGGTTCTCGTGGCTTGGGCCATCAAGTAGCATCTGATTACATAGAAGTAATGCGGGATGCTATGAAAAAATACAATATAAAAATTCCTGATCCGGAATTAGCTTCAGCGCCATTTAATTCTCCTCAAGGTCAAGATTACTTTAAGGCAATGGCCGCCGCCGCAAATTTCGCTTGGGCTAACAGACAAATCATTACAGAAATGGCAAGACGAGCTATGAACAAATTTTTTGGTATCTTCAAAGAAGAGGTAAAACTTATTTATGATGTAGCTCATAATATTGCCAAAATAGAGGAACATGAAGTGAATGGAGAAAAAATAAAA
>JBBIQZ010000008.1:7858-28542 GCA_037442065.1 bacterium
TGTTGTTCATAGAAAAGGAGCAACTCGTGCCTTTGGTCCGGGAAATCCAAATATACCAAAACATTATCAAGAAATAGGTCAGCCTGTTATAATTCCGGGAAGTATGGGAACCTCGTCCTTTTTAATGGTAGGAACAAAAAAAGCAGAAGAAGAAACTTTCGGCTCTAATGCTCATGGTGCTGGAAGAATGCTTTCTAGAAAAAAAGCAAAGCATGAAATTAGAGGAGAAATGCTAAGAAAAGAGTTGGAAAAGGAAGGGATTTCGATATTTTCAAAAAGTAATGTTGGTTTAGCCGAAGAAGCCCCAATTGCTTATAAAAATGTAGAGGATGTTGCCGAGATAATTGCCAAAGCCGGCATTTCAAAAAAGATCGTTCAACTAAAACCCATTGGTGTTGTTAAAGGTTAGGTGATTGTTTATAATATTATAAGTAGTTATTATACAAATGATTGAGCTAAAATCTATTACAAAAACTTACAAAATAGGGAGGGCGAAACTATCTATGCTTTAAGTGATGAAGTTCTTGCCGGTCTCTATCCGGCCCATCGGGCAGCCAAGCTAGATCCGGTAGAAGCGTTAAGGTGTGAGTAATAAAAATTCAAGGTCAAAAGCCGATTATGAAACAGTATCAATTTAACAATATTGCCAAGAAAATAATTAAAAGTAACATCTATCTCACGCTAGCAACTGTTGATAAAAACGGTAAGCCTTGGGCTTCGCCGGTACGTTATCACCTAGATAGTAAGTTTAACTTTTACTTTATTTCGCAAACAACTTCCGTGCACATAAAAAATGCTCTTAAAAATCCGTTAATTTCTTTTGCAATTTTTGATTCTAGCCAGCCTGCCGGAACGGGGAATGGTGTTCAAGGGGTTGGGATGATTAAATTGCTTCAAGATAAAGATATGAAAGAAGCTTTAAAATGGTATAAATCAAGCTTTATTGCTCAAGTGGCAGATAAAAAAGGGAAGCTAACCTATAAATATTTTGGCTCATATAGGTTATTCAAGCTTGCGTCTAAAAAATTATTCGTTCTGGACCCTAAAGAAAAAATCGACAAGCGAGTTGAGGTTAAGCTTTAAATAGTTTTTTATTTTTAACTTTCTGGTATAATAAAACTTCCTCAGTTGAACGATTTTTAAAGGAAGGGTTTTATGCTTTCTCAATTTTTAGATGAGATAAAAGATAAAAAAATATATATAGTTGGGATTTCGGGCGCTGAAGGGGCGGCGGCTGCTTCTTTTTTAACTAAATATGGGCTTGATAAAAATACCGAGGCGACGGATTTTTCGACCAAAAATGAGTTTAAAAAGACCTTTATTAAATTCCATCAGGCTCTAAGTAGAAAGGGGCAGAAAAACCTTTTTAAAAAAATATCATCCTCTAAAATTAAAATTTACTTTAAAGAAGATTATCTAAAAGACATTAAAAAAGCCGACATAATTTTTGTTTCTCAAGGCTGGATAAAGCACAAAGCAAACTATCCAAAACTTTCTAATTTATTTAAAGCTCAAAAGCAAAAGTTTTTAAGCATGACCAAGCTTTATTTAGAGCTTTCTAAAGCCCAAATAATCGGAGTCACCGGTAGTAACGGTAAATCAACAACTGCCCGTTTAATTTATGAAACTTTAAAGGAAGGAAACAAAAAAACTTTTTTTGCCGGCAATGATCGCTCGAATATCCAAATTTTAGAAAATATTGAAAGACTCAACCCACAAGATCACCTTGTTTTGGAAATTTCCGAAAGACAGCTGCTTTTGCCCATGGAAAAAAGTCCCCATATTGCCGTTATAACAAATATTGTTCCCAACCACTTAGATGACCATAAAAATTTTAAAAATTATATGGATGTTAAAAAAAGAATCCTTAAATATCAAACAAAAAAAGATTTTGCCATTTTAAATTTTGATAATAAAGCAACAAAAAGCTCAGCTTTAAAAACTAAGGGGAGGTTTTTCTTCTTTTCTAGAAAGACAACTTTAAAAGAAGGTGCCTTTTTAGAAAATGATAAAGTCGTTATTAAAATTGGCAAAAAGAAAGAAGTAGTGGCTAATTTAGCTAAAATAAAAATGCCCGGGATCCATAACTTAGAAAATATTTTAGCGGCCTCGTTAGCGGCAAAATTAGCGGGTGCGCCGATAGCTAAAATAAAAAAAGTTTTGGAAAATTTTAAGGGAATCCCAGAAAGAATAGAATTTATAGCTTACAAACAAGGTAGAAAATTTTATTACGATATCCAAAGCACTACCCCGGATGCAACCGAAGCTGCAATAAATACTTTTTTAGGGAAAGGAATTTTGCTTATTTTAGGAGGCGAAGATAAGGGTATGGACTACCGTTTGTTAGCTAGCAATATAAAAAAGAATGTAAAAAACATTATAATTTTTCCAGGTTCGGGAAGTATTAAGCTTAAAAAAGAACTTAAGAAAATAAATTTTAGAAATTTTAAAGAATTAGATAACTTAAAAAGCGCGCTTAGTAAAAGTTTAGAAATGTCCCAAAAGGGAGATATAATTTTGCTTTCGCCGGCCTGCGCTTTTTTTAAGAGGGAATTTATAGAAAAACCAAACATTTCTTTTTATAAACTAGTAAAGGAGCTTAGATGATAGGCGTTTTTGATAGCGGGGTAGGCGGGCTTACAATCGTAAAAAAACTAAATAAGGCGTTCCCCCAATATAATATTTTATATTTTGCCGATTTGATCCATCTGCCCTACGGGACCAAATCAAAAAAAACAATTGAGGAATTTTCTTTAGCAATCTCTAAGTTCTTAATTAAAAAGGGTGCCAAGGCAATTATCGTCGCCTGCAATACTTCTTCTGCGCAAGCTTACAGTACTCTTCTAGAAAATTTAAAGGTTCCCATTTTTGATGTAATAAACCCTGCGGCCGAAAAGGCCATAAGTATAACCAAAAATAAAAGAGTTGGTGTTATCGGTACTTACGGGACGATTGAAAGCAAGGCCTATGAGAAGGCTCTAAAGAAGCTTGATAAAGGGGTAAAAGTTTTTTCTAAAGCTTGTCCTTTATTTGTTCCTTTAGTTGAGGAAAATTTTATAAGACGTCCGGAGACCAAAAGAATAGTAAAATATTATTTAAGAGAACTAAAGAGATATCAAATTGATACTTTAATTTTAGGGTGCACTCACTACCCATTGTTAAAAGAGGTAATTAAAAATGTAATGGGAAGTAAGGTTAAAGTAATTGATTCTTCGGGTGTAGTTTATAAGTTAGCTAAATTAATTAAGAATGATAAAAAACTTGCAAGTACTCTTTTAAAAAACGGAAAGCAAACTTTTTTTAGTTCGGATAATTTAGGTAACTTTAAAAAGATTGCCGAGAGATTTTTAGAAACAAAAATACCTGAACCTATAATTGTTGACCTGAAAAATATCTATTAAAAATTGTTCTTGATCGTTTTTTTAGCCTCAAAAGCTAATAATTTAGCCTTGGTTATCTTTTCGAAAAGCCTTACAACCTCTTGACTTTTATGCTTATTTATGATAAAATAATGTTTATGAAGCCATTATTGGGCCCTAATTTTGATACTAAGGAAGAAATAGCAGCAGGAATTAACTTCCTGGATATAGAAAATAAGGTAAATGGTATTCTTAAAAATAGGAAAGAAATAGAGATTCTATCCAGGCGTTTTGGTATTAGCGGCAAAACCCCTGAAACTTTAGGATCTATAGGGAAGAAGTTCAAAGTTACAAGGGAAAGAATAAGACAGATAGAGAAAGATATTCTAAGGAAAATAGATAAAGCTTTAGTTTTGGATGATATTTTTCTTACTTTGGAAAAAATAATTTCAACCCAAGGCGGAATTATTTCAATACCGTCCTTAGAAAAATCGTTAAAAATCAAAGACCCTAAATCAAAAATATTTTTGAAGATATTTTTAGAAGCTTCTTCCAGGATAAAAAAAATTAAAACTTTTAAGATAGATGAATGTTGGTTTTTAAAAGAACACTCGCCAGCTTTAATATTAAGAATTATTGATTCTGCCGAAAATATTTTAAAATCAACTAAAAAAACTGTAGACAAGAAACAACTAGTTGATTTAATTATAAAAGACTTGGCCGATCTTCATAAAAAAGAGTCCTTGAATAATAAATTTATAGAAAAGATTCTATTATATGCTAAGAATATTGGTAGAGCCCCAGAAGGTAAGTTGGGGCTTGCGAAATGGGGAGTTGTAAACCCCAGGAATACTCGAGATAAAGCTTTTGTAGTTTTGCAACAAATCAAAAAACCTTTACACTATAAAGAGCTGACTGAATCAATAAGAAAAGCTAATTTTTCGGCAAAGAGGATAAGCATAGAAGCTGTCCATAATGAGCTAATAAGAGACAAGAGGTTTGTTTTGGTTGGTAGAGGAATTTATGCTTTAAAAGAATGGGGTTACAAGCCGGGAACCGTTTCGGAAGTTATTTATGAAATTTTGAAAGAAAGGAGAGTACCGATGCACAAGAACGAAATCGTTAAGGAAGTATTAAAGAGAAGATTTGTTAAAAAGAATACAATCCTTTTAAACTTGCAAGAAAAGCCGCAATTTATAAGAGTTAAGCGGGCCGTTTATAGACTTAAGGATAATTAAATGATTGAAGAAATTTTTACAAATTTAACAAGATACCTTTTGATGATTTTATTTTTGGTAGGGTGGGTAGCCATTCCAATTTTTCTTTACATATCTTATCAAAACAAAAGAAAAAGAGAATGGGTTGAGTCGCAAGAATTCCATTTAATCAAAATTTCTGTCCCTAAGGAAAATGAAAAGGGGCCGCTAGCGGCTGAACAGATGTTTGCTTCTTTGCATGGTATTTTTAAGCCCCATAAAGAGAGAGCAAAAGAAGGCGAACTTCAGGAACATATTAGTTTTGAAATTGCCACTTCGGGAGAGAGGATTTCTTTTTATGTCTGGCTTCCCGAGCACCTTAAGGATTTTGTAGAAGGCCAGATATACGCCCAATACCCAAAAGCCGAATTTGAAGATGTTTCCGATTATGCGGATCAGGATTTTTCGGATCATCACATAGTTGGAACCGAGATACTGCTAAATAAAAATGAAGTTTTTCCTATTAAGACATTTCTAAATTTTGAAGAAGTTGATCCTTTATCTGGTATAACAAGTGTTTTAGCAAAAATTGATGATCCGGATGAACATATTTGGATACAAATTTTAGTTAAACCAGTAGACGACAGTTGGCATGAAAGAGGGCTGGCCTATATTAATGCTTTACGGGAAGGTCGTTCACCGGAATCTAAAGGTTTCCTTAATACTTTTAAAAGCGGCTTTATTGCGTTTGCAGGAGATTTATTAAGCGCCGCAACTACTTCTCCTTTAGAAAAACCCCCTCAACCCGTTAAATTATCTTCAGGGGAAGAAGCTAAGATAAAATCTATTGAAGAAAAGGTTTCTAAACTCGGATTTGGTGTAAAAATAAGAATCGGTTACATTACAAAGAAATCCGACCTAGGAGCAGCAAAAATTAAACTAAGATCGATAATTGGGGCCTTTAAACAATTTAACACTACAAATTTAAATGGCTTTCAAGCAGGAACAACCATAATAGGGGAAAGGTTTGTTAAAGATTATAAATCCAGATTATTTTTAGACGAAGGATCTGTCTTAAACATAGAAGAGCTGGCAAGTATTTTTCATTTACCAAATGTATCCGTAGAAACCCCGCGGATTAGTTGGACAGGGTCAAAGAAAGGGGAGCCGCCGGAAAATCTTCCTATTATCACAAATACGGAAAAAGATAAAAACATTTCTGTTTTTGCCGAAACAAACTTTAGGCATAGAAAACAAAAATTTGGCGTTAAGACAGACGATCGCCGTCGCCATATGTACTTAATTGGTAAGACCGGAGTGGGAAAAACTAATATGATGGAGAATATGGTTATTTCTGATATAAAGGTCGGACATGGTGTTGCTGTTGTTGATCCTCATGGAGATTTTGTTGATTCGATACTTCAATATATTCCTAAAAATAGAATAAACGATGTAATAATCTTTGATCCGGGAGACAAGGAATTTCCGATTGCTTTTAATCCTCTAGAAACCGTAAACAAAGACCAAAGAGACCTAGTGGCATCAGGCTTGATAAGTATCTTTCATAAAATTTGGGCAGAATCCTGGGGACCAAGATTAGAATACATTTTAAGAAACACCATTTTGTCTCTTTTAAGCTATCCTGATAGCACAATGCTTGGAATATTACGAATGCTTGTAGACAAGGATTATAGAAGCAAAGTAATTAAAAAGCTAAATGATCCCGTAATTCATGATTTTTGGACAAAGGAATTTGCTCAGTATAATGACAAAACAAGGGTAGAGGCAGTTTTACCAATTCAAAATAAAGTGGGTCAGTTTCTTTCCAGTCCAACAATCAGAAATATTGTAGGTCAGCCAAAAAGCAAAATTAATATGCGGGAAATAATAGACAATAAAAGGATTTTGCTTTTAAAACTAGCCCAAGGCCAAATAGGGGAAGATAACTCATCACTTTTGGGAGCGATGATGATAACAAAAATGCAACTGGCCGCTATGAGCCGAACTGATATACCAGAAGAAGAACGAGTTGATTTTTATTTGTATGTTGATGAGTTTCAAAACTTTGCTACTGAGAGTTTTGCAAAAATTCTTTCAGAAGCTCGTAAATACCGTTTAAATTTAACATTAGCTAATCAGTATATTGCTCAGCTTTCAGAAGAAGTAAGAAATGCTATATTTGGAAATATGGGGAGTTTGGTTTGTTTTAGAGTAGGTGCAGGAGATGCTAAATATTTGGCAAAAGAAGTAGAACCGGTTTTTGAAGAGAATGATCTGGTAAATCTGGATAAATATCATATTTATACAAAACTATCCATAGACGGAATAACGGGTAATGCTTTTTCAGCTAAAACATTAAAAGTACCGGACGAGGTAGAGGATAATACGGAAGTTATTGTGAAGGGTAGTCGAGAAAAATACGCCACAAGAAGAGATATAGTTGAGGAAAAGATTAAAACTTGGGCAGATAAAAAAAAGGAAGTTAGTATAGAGGCGGAAGACGCCTTAGATCAAGGCCCAGAAGAGGACAAATCAAATAAATCATATGAGGAATATTCAAAATATTTAGAGGAAGCAAAAGAAGAGAAAGCCAAGAAGCTTAGAAATTCTATTAATGATAAAGTGATAAATAATGATGAAGCTTTTTCCAGCAGTAAAGAATTATCTAAACCTGAGGTAGAAATATCTGAGGTAGAAATATCTAAAGATAGTAAATCCAAAGATAACAACAAACCAATAGAATCTAATAAATCTCAAAAGATAAAAGAAATAACATCAAAAATTCTAAAATCAGTTAATACTACTAATACCTCTAAAATGGACAATGAAGATAATGGCAACGAATTAGAAGATTTTCAAAAAAGAATAGAGGAGTTAAAGCGGGTAGATACAGGGGCTAACAAACAAGAAATTAAACCGGGCGAAGTAATAGATTTTAAAGAAGAAGATTAATTTATATGTAAAGAGTCTATTTAAAGCGTATAGCACTTGGTCTGGTGCTATCTTTTGTTACGGGAAGAGTATAAGAGAATGTCGCACAATGTATCTTATGCGACTTTCTTAATAAGAGGAACTTATCTTTGAGCTTCCTGCTAAATAATTAAAATAGCTCTACTTTTATTAACTTTTATTACTTAAACTTATAAATTGCTTTATTCTCAATAGTTAAGTCTATATAATCTAGGTTATTCTTTTGTTCCCCCAGTTGTTTTAATGTCCCCTCTAATTTTGAGAACTGACCATTTAGACCCTTTGTGGTATCAAAACTTATCTTAAATCCCTGCTTAGTTACAATATTTATAATAAATGTTGTTTCTTTTATCTCGTAATGGTCAATATCAACGCCTAAATTTATGTTTTTAAAGCTTTTAGGCAGATCATCTATAAAACTTATAAAATTAGGATGGATAAGTCTTGTATTATCCTTTACAGGCAAATTACTTATATCTAAAACCATGGGAATATCACTAAAATTTTCTACTTCTTTTATCATAAAGCCATCTTCATCTACTAAGTACTTTTTATTGTTGGTTATCCATGCAATTTTTGCTTTTCTCTCTTTTATTTCAATATCAAGAGAGTTTGGGATACGTTTATTTATAGTAACATATTTTATATCCCTTATCTTACTTGTAATCTCATCTTTCATTTTATTGGGATTAAAGAGAAAGAAATTATCGCTTTTGAAGAGAAAGAGAGATGGTTTTGAAAGCTCATCTTTCGTTAATTCTTCCACCTTTGAGATAAAATCTTGATCTCCGCGCACTTTAACATTTTTGATTTTAAAATAATCCGACGTTAATAAAGTATTTATCCCCCAGAGAAGAATAAAAATAAGTAGTATTTTAAAAATACCACTTAAAAGCTGAGGTGTTTTTCTATTTCTTACTTTTGCCTGTCGGCTAGTAGAAAATATTTTTGGGTTCCTGTATCTTTTTAAATATGTTTTTCTTTTAACTGTCATAAATTTCTATTTTTATTCTTTTTAACTTATTTCCATCCTTTTTGATCTAAATAACGAATTTCTCTTACTAGCTGAACACCAAATTTGTTCAACACCTCCTTTTGTATTTTGGTAATCAAATAGTTAACGTCCAAAGCTGTAGCTTTTCCTAAATTGATAATAAAATTAGCGTGTTTTCTAGAAACTTCAGCATCCCCTTTTCTTAAGCCTTTAAGCTGGCATTTTTCTATTAGTTCGCCAGCTTTAAAATTCGGTGGGTTTTTAAATATACTGCCCGCTGAATATCCCTTCGGTTGATTTACTCTTAGTTTTATAAATTTATGATAAAGTGTCTTAATTTTTTCCCTGTTAGCTATTTTTTTTAATTTTAAAGTTGCTTCCAATATAATATCATTGTTTTTTTTAATTTTACTATCTCTGTAGCTAAAATCAAAATAATCTTTAGGCACATCTATAACGCCCTTGTTGTTTAATATTTTTACCGATTCAATAATATCAGAAATACTTTTCTTTTTAGTGCCGGCATTGCCAACTATAGCCCCTCCTAGACTTCCTGGGATGCCAAGTAAAAATTCAACGCCTGTTAAGCCATTTTTCATTGCGATTTGAGTAATTTTTGCTAAAGTTACCCCAGCTTCACAAATTAATAAGCTATTTTGTATCTTACAGTTTGTATTTTGTATTTTTATAACAAGCCCCCTAAATCCCCTATCATTTATTAAAATGTTTGAACCATTACCAATAAGCACAGAAGGGATCTTCTGCTTTTTAGCGAAGTTTACTGCTTTTAAAATATCATTATTATTTTTAGCCTCAACAAAAAAATCGGCCTTCCCCCCTATCTTAAAGGTTGTTAAATTTTTTAGGCTCTTATTTTTTTCGATCTTCATTTCTTAAAAATAATTCCCCTACTTTAAAAACCGGTCCGGCCCCGATGGTTAAAATTATATCGCCGGTCTTGACATTTTTTAATAGGAAATCAGAGGCTTTATTGAAAGACTCTAAATAAAAAACATTGTCTTTTTTCTTTTTTATTTCTTCGGCTAATTTGTAAGAGTTTACTGCTTCAATATCTTTTTTCAAATCCCTTACTTCATAAATATCTAAAATAATTAGGCTGTCGGCATCAGTAAATGCATCTAAGAATTCTTTAAAAAGTAATTTTGTTCTAGAATACTGATGTGGTTGAAATATACACCATAAATTCTTTCGCTCTGGATAAAAACCTTTAATTGCCTTAAGAGTCGCTTCTATTTCGGTTGGATGATGGCCATAGTCGTCGATTACCAAAATACCCCTTTTTTCGCCTTTAACTTCCATTCTCCTTTTTGCTCCTTTAAAATTCGCCAATACTTCTTTAATTTTTTTAAGATTTACGCCAAGCTTTAAAGCCACAATAATGGCAGCTAAAGCATTTAAAGCATTATGTTTACCAGGAATTTTGATAACAAAATCATCAAACTTTTGATTATTTTTAAAAACACTAAAAGAAACTTGCCTATTTTCTTCTTTTAAGTCGGCTATTTTCCATTGGGCCTGGCTTTCAGAATCTCCATAAGTAATTATAGGGAAATCGAAACTATTATTTTTTAAAATCTTTTGAATATTTAGATCATCAGCGCTAACAACCGCAAAACCGTTATTAGGTACAAGTTTTAAAAATTTATAAAACACCTTGATAATTTCGTCTAAATCCTTAAAGCAATCCAAATGCTCCTTTTCAATATTAGACAAAATAACTGCCCAGGGATGTAGCTTTAAAAATGAGGAGCGGTATTCGCAAGCTTCAACAACCATTAGGTCGCTTTCTCCTTTCTTCCAATTGCTGTTTTTAATCTCCGGGACAAGTCCTCCCACCGCAACCGTTGGATCAAGTCCGGCCTGTTCTAAAATTGCTGAAATCATTGCCGAGATTGTTGTTTTTCCGTGGGTTCCAGAGACGGCGATTGCTTTTTTATCTTCCATCAATTCGCCCAAGTATTCTGCCCTATCCTTAATTTGTATGCCTAGCTTTTTTGCTTTCTTAAGCTCGGGATTATCTTTTTTAATAGCTTGGCTTATAACTACTAGATTAGTATCCTTAGAAAGATTTTCTTCTTTATGGCCTTTATAAACCTTAGCTCCTTGTTTTTTTAAGTTATCTGTAAGCAGGCTTTTTTCTTGATCTGAACCTGTAACAAAAAAACCGCTTTTTTTAGCAATACCCGCCAAAGCGCTCATTCCTATGCCCCCTATTCCGATAAAATGTATCTTCATAGGTTCAATTTTAAGCTTAAATTACCAAAATATCAATTGCCTTCTAGCTAGAAATTTTAGACATTATCACAAATAAATACTTTACAATTTATAGGATTTTACAATACTAAGAATTGCTTAAAATCTTTATAATTGTTGACAAATTCTACTTCCAGTGTTAAATTTTAAAGCCCTAGCGATATATTAGTTCTTTGATTTGAAAGGGAGTGGGAATTTTGAAAAGCCGTAAAGAAATAATCCAAGACTGGATTAATCAATGTCATGCTTTGGAAATAAAAAAAACACCACGTTCTCAGTTTACTAAGATAATTATGGATGCAATCTTCGAGGAGAAAGACACTTTGTTAACCTCATGGTATATATTAGATGTGGGATATAACATCGGTGATGTTTATAATATGCTTTTTGCTTTAAGTCAGTGCAATCTTGGTAAAAGATTAAAGCAAAGGCTCGGACGGTTGATAGTTCAGATATTGTCTGTAATAAAATGTAAGCTTCAGATTGATGAGCCGCGTCTTTCTGGGTTTGACGACAACAGGATCCCACCAATAACTTTTTTCGAAAAAGTTCAGCAGTTACTATCAGAGAAAAAAATATCTTTTAGTGTGGTTCTTCTCGATGTGGATTTTCTTTCAGATAGAATGACTCGCTACAAAAATGTCTATGAAAATGCCTTTCTTGTAAAAGAAGGAAAAGTATCAAGGGTTAAAGTTGCAAAAAATGGCGAAACATTTGATCCAGTTACTTGGATGCGAAAAATTAATCAGATTACTCTGTCAATAAGGGACTTGCTGCCAAGGCACGGAGTTTTGGTTACTGATGCTTATATAAGCGATGAAGCTTACATTCTCTTTAAAAATAGAGAACTCAAGGATGTTATTTCAATCATAGAGAAAGCTCAGGAAAAAGTTAAAAGAGAAACTCAATCAACTATTTCTGCGGCTATCCTATATATTCCTAAGAATGCTGAACAATATTATCCCCCACTCGAAATAGATTGGATTCAGGATATCTTATCCAATTTATTGCAAACCGCAAAGGAGCAAGGGGGTAGTTCAAGTATTATTTATAAATCCGTCGAGGACGCCAAAAAATAGGAATTTAAGGCGTCTTATTTTTTGACAAAAAGAAATGAAAAAAACAAAAAAAGAAAATTTATATAATTTCTCCAAAATTAAAACCTTGATTAGAGGCTTTGATTCAATTGATATAAAAAAACCTATCAATTCAATTCTTAAAAAAACCGCAGAGGCCCTAAATGTCGAAACAGCCTCAATCGCCCTAATTGAAAGCGAAAAATTTCTTCGATTTATAAAATCCTTAGATCATAAACCGGACGATTGGGTAATAGGAATCAATGAAGGTATTATTGGGCAGGCCATCTTTAGGAAAAAGTCTTTTTTTATCAATAATACTGATCAAAGCCCTTATTTTGATCCAGAAATTGACAAACGTACCAAAACTATAACGCAATCTGTTCTGGCTACTCCTCTAAAGATTGGCAAAAAGAT
The DNA here is from genome assembly GCA_037442065.1 of bacterium. Classification (GTDB taxonomy): domain Bacteria; phylum Patescibacteriota; class CPR2_A; order CG2-30-33-46; family CG2-30-33-46; genus JBBIQZ01. Next base: position 20,145 of record JBBIQZ010000008.1, read on the forward strand.
CATTGGTGCAATAGAAGTTATTAATAAAAAAGGAAATAGGTTTACAAAATATGATGCTCGTGTTTTAGATGTAATATCCAGGAAATCAGCCTACATTATTAAAAACGCCCTCTTTTTGCAGGATGCGGAGATACAAAAAGCTAAGTGGGAGGTGGTTTTTAAACAGGCAGGCTATGGAAAAGCCCTGCTTGATAAATACTACCAATTTATGAATGTAAACAAGTCATTTGAATCACTAATTGGCTATAAAGAAAAAGAGATTTTAACAAGATTTATACATGATTTTATTTCCTTTAGAGATGCAAAAGGACGATCATTAGAAACACAATTCATTAACGAGTCTCTTAAAAACAGTGGGAATTTTGATGGCGAGGTAATTGTGTTCAGCAAAAGAAAAAAGCAATTTTGGGCCCAACTCAATATTTCGCCTATTGAAGATGCAGAAAATGAAATAAAATATATCATTGTAAATCTTCAAGATATCAGCGAGCAGAAGAAACTTATAGAAGAACAACTGCTTGAGATGCAGACGATAAGAATACAAGAAAGAATGTGGCGGACGGTTTTTAATACAACAGATGCGGGAATTGTACTTTGTGATAGTAAAGGAATCGTCTTAAATGTAAATGATAATTTCTGCGAAATAACAGGATTTAAAAAAAACGAAGTGGAAGGCATTCATATCTGCAAAGCAAGAGAATTCTTAAAACCATTTCAGGAATCCCCCATTTGTCCTCTAGAAAATTCCCTTTGTCCTTCCCTTGAGGTTATCAAAAAACACAGAAAAATCGAATATAAGGAGTTGTGGCTAAAAAGAAAAAAGGGCGATACTTTATGGACGCAAGTTAAGGCCTACCCTATCTTCAGTAAGGCTGGGAAATTAATTATGGTTATTGAGATTATCAGAAATATAGATAAAGAAAAAAAACTCGATAAGGAGAGAGAAGATTTTATTACATCAGTCACACATGAGTTAAGAACGCCCCTAACAGCTGTTAGAGGTTATTTAAGTATGCTTTTAAGAAATAAAGATATAAATAAAAATAAATTAAGACAGTATTTAAGCAAAGCATTTGAAGCATCCGCTGACATTAATAATCTAGTAGAAGACCTTTTAGATATTATCAGGATAGAAGATAACTCGATAATGAATATAAAGACTGTCGATTGCGTCCAGATAGCAGAACAAGCCATATCAGGATTAGATTTGAAGCTAAACAACAAAAATATAAAAGTAGTTAGGGATTTCCCAAAAGACAAACTTTTTGTAGTCGCAGATTGCGAAATATTAAAAATGGTCATTTCCAATATCATTGACAATGCAATAAAGTATTCGAAAGAGGGACCAATTAATATAAAAATTACGGAAGATAAGCAGTTTGCAAATATTGAAATTAGGGACAGAGGTATTGGTATCCCGAAAAAATCTTTAAAAAAAATATTCCAGAAGTACTATCGAGTGAACAATATCCCCTCTTCTGAAATTTCTGGAAGTGGATTGGGGCTTTATTTGGTGAGAAAATTAATAGAGAAGATGGATGGCAAGATTTCGGTTGACAGCAGAATAAATGGAACTTCATTTACCGTCAATATCCCCTTAGCCCACCAGCTCCCGCTTTTAAATATTAAATAAAAGGAGGAAAAATAAAATGAAAAAGATTCTTTTAATTGAGGATGATTTAAGGCTTGCGGAAATGTACAAGGAACAATTTGAGTTGTCTGGTTTAAGAGTTGCTTTAGCTAAAGATAGTGACGAGGCTTTTAAAAAAATTAGTCCAGGCATAAACCTTATTCTTTTGGACATTTTGCTTCCCGGAGAAAATGGTTTTGAGATTCTAAAAAAGATTAAAAACCATAAAGACTATAAAAAAATTCCGGTTGTAATACTTACAAATCTGGGAACTGAAAAGGCTAATAAAGATACAGATTTAGCTATTTCTTTAGGGGCGAGCAAATTTTTAGTTAAAGCCTATTACACCCCTGACCAAATCGTTAAAAAGATAAAGAGTATGGTAACTAAATAAACTTAAAAAATTTAATTTTAACTTAAAAAATAATTCCGTTAACGGAATTATTTTTTAAACTTTATATTTGTTTAGAAAACAGCTGTTTTATCAAAAGAGCTATTTTTATAGAAACGGAATCGTCAAATATTCTTGGATCTAAGCCGATTATACGCGAAATTTGGTCTAACCTGTAAATGACGGTATTTCTATGGATATGCAATTTTTTGGCTGTGCTGGTTAGATTTAAGTTTTTATCAAAAAAACACTCCAAAGTTTTTAAGAGCTCATTATTAGTTAAATTGCCTAAAAGTTCAGAAGCAAAGCTTAGCTTTTTCTCTTGGTTGCCGTCCCCTATTATCGAAAGGATGCCCAAATCGTCTATAAAATAACTTTTATTGGTTCCTTTAATCTTTTCTCCTAGAAAAGCCGCCAACTTAGCTTCATTAAAAGATTTTACCAAGCCCTTTACTCCGCTATAACTTTTACTGATACCGATAACGATGTCTTTAGTATTTTGGCTCTTTAGGGGAGAAAATATATTTGCAAAATTTTTCTTTACCATTTCAACAACTTTTTCTTCCGATGAATTGGAAATATCTTTAAAAACCAAAAACTCATCTTCGCCTAAATAAGCGACAATATTATCGGAACTTTTTGTAAAAAATCCGTTAACAGCGTCTTTTATTTCTTTCTTCCAATATTCAATAACTTTCTGCCTATCTCCTTCAAACCGATCGTCATTTAATAAGCAATTTTCCCAAAAACCGCAAAGTTTTATAAATATCGCAACACGAGGAAGATTTAATTTGTGTCCCAAAATAGACGCTTCAGACGAAACATAAGAGGCGTCTTTAAAATCTTTTTTATAGATTATCTTTGCCACAAATTGATCAGTGGAATCTTTAACAATTTGATTATTGCCCAATTCTTGTTCAACTAGAAGTTCGGCAAAACTTTTTATAAGCCCTGCTTGATCTAATCCGTTTCTTTCTTCGTTATTGATTAAGAGAATCCCTATTTTTCTCCCTCCTTTAAAAAGAGGGATGGCAATCTGAGATTCGCCGTTGTTTTGTATCTCAAGGGATTTACCTGAAGATAGGACTTCAGAAGATAAATTGGCCTTTCGATTGATGTCTTCCGGGATACTGGATGTGAGATATTTATTACTTAAAGGATCAACAAAGCTTGTTTCTTTACCAAGTAAGCTCATAATATGATTTTGAATTTTCTTGGCTAGCTCTTGCGTTATTTCCATAATTTGAAAGTTTTAGTTAATTAAATTATCCTGCTTTTAAAGCAATAAAACAAGCCTTGGTTAAAGTTTTAATAATTCCGATAAAATTTCTTAAAGACCGCCCCCGCCATAAACAGAGGCGGTCCCTGGTTTACTAATCTTATTCAATCCGGTTTATTAAATAAACCTTTTATTTTTAAATTATGGATTGAAAAAGATTTAGCAGTATTCAAATATTAAAAAAATGTCACTTTTAAATCTTTGTAAGTTCTTACAAAAGATTTTATCCCCAACTGCTTCAAATTGTGATTGTTGACAATTAAAAATAGTAAGCTAGAATTGCTGTATAATGAGTGAGGAAAATTTAGTAAAAACCTTTTACAGGTTAAAAAAAGAGATCGCTCAAGAGTATAAAAAATATATCCAGCCCTCTAAAGTAAAGCCGATAAAACTTGAGGTATTGGGTTTTAATAAAACCAAATATTCCAGTTATCCATATCAACGTTTAAGAAACATTCCCGCCTTCTATGAGCATGAAAAAAGAGCGATAATTTTTAATAAGAATTTACTAAAATTTCTAAATAAACAACTGATTCTAAATATTCTCTATCATGAATTTCTTCATGCCATAAGTTTTAGGTCTATAAGTAGAAAAACAGGAAAAACTATATTAAGATCTGGTTTTTATGCTCAGGAATTTTCTGCAAAAAGAAAAAGGGATATTTTTAAAAAATTAAATGAAGGTATTATCCAATATTTCACCAACAAAAAAACAGGAAAAATTAAAAATGCTGGTTACCAAAAAGAAGCCAAGATTTTAACAAAGATTGTAAAAAACCTGGATGAAGAACTTTTAAAAAAACTTTTCTTTAAAGGTAAGATCGAAGAGTTTAAAAAAATAGTTTTAAAAAATTCTGACGGAAATTTACTTAAAAAATTAGCCTAAATAAAATAAGCCCTGAAAATCGGGGCTTATTTTATTTTTTATCGTCCCATTGCTCGGCGGCCTTCTTCTATCAATTTTCTTACTGTTTGACCGCCCTTTTTGCCGATAGACTGATAAAATTCTTTTCCGTACTTTCTGGAAGTTGCTGTTCCTCCTCTTCTACCAGCTTCTTGAGTTGTGATAGGCTCTTCGCCCATCGTTCTCCTTCTAGCCATATAAACCTCCTATTTATTTTTAGCTTCTTCTATTAATCTTCTAACTGTTCCACCACCCTTTTTACCGATCTGCTGGTAAAACTCCGGGCCATACATATCTCTTACAGTTGTTCCGCCCATTTTTCCAATTTGCTGGTAGAATTCTTTACCATATTTTCTAGAAGTTGATTGTCCACCCATTCTTCCTGCTTCTTGAGTTGTCATTGGATTTTTTTGATTTGCCATATAAACCTCCTTTATTTTTTTAAAATCCTTTTTTATCTAGACTATTTAGAGTTATTCCCTGCTTGTCTTTAAAGCTACTGATTTACCTAACCTTTACCCTTTAATCTTCATCTTTATTTTAATGATAGTATGTATATCATTTATATTGATAGCTAAACTCATCATTTTTAAAGATTATTTTTGTAAGTATTGTCAATCTGAGCAAATTTTACGCAGGCTTGATTTTTACGCAAGATTTGTTGTAAAATTAAATAAATTGCACCTTAAGCCTAAAATTATTTATAATAAGGTTAGCTAATCTTTAAGGAGGTCTTATGGAAGCTTATTGTGTTAAGTGCCGAGCTAAAAAGGAAATGCAAAACGCACAGGAAATCACAATGAAGAATGGAAAGCCGGCATCACAAGGAACTTGTCCTGACTGTGGGACAAAAATGTTCAAAATCGGTAAAGCTAGCTAAGAAAGCGTAGAGAAAGCCCAAAGGGGCTTTTTCTATTTATTAAGAACTAATTCTTGCTAAGCAAGAATTAGTGCTGGATTTATTCCCGATCTTATGATTTTATAACTGCCGCCATCGTCTAGTGGTTAGGACGCCAGGTTCTCATCCTGGTAACAGGGGTTCGACTCCCCTTGGCGGTACCAAACTTTAAGGGATTTGAAAAAAAATCATAAACCTTGCCGCATCTTAAGCATTTTATACTCATATTAAAGATTAAAACATTTCCACATTGGCAAGTGAAATAATCCAGAGATAAATCATCTCGCGGTTTTTTAAGAGTTATGTTTTTCATAAATAGAATATATATTTATTTTTTAAAAAAGATGATAGAAAAACCCCTAAATTTTTTTAAAAACTTTTAAGAAAATTTAGGGGTTTTAGCCTAACTATAGCTTGCTGTCTATTCGCTTGAAACCTTGGTATCATCAGGAACAAGTTCTATCCATATTGGTCCTCTATCAAATTCTACCTCTTTGCCATTATCGGAATAAAATTTCGTTCTTTGTTTGCGATCTGATTTTTTCCAGCTTCCTTGAATTTTGTTTCCGTCCATAAATATTGTAGTCTTTCCAGTACCTTCAATTTCTAATTCAATGCCATTATTGGAGTCTCCCACCTTTTTCCAGCTCTTAACATATTGGATGATTACCGTTTTGGCTTTTATCTGTTCTTTGGAGTTTTTATCGATATGGGGTTTTCCAGCGAGATTTCTTTTATATTCGTTTTTATCTTTATCATAAAAATAATCCACTTTGTAGCTTATTGTTGAAAAATTAACGGAAATTTTTTGAGTATTGCCTCTTTTATTCAGTTTTTCATCATCCTTAAATAACCATTTGTCATAGCTTGTGTTAACATCCCAGTTTTTACTTTCCCCCGCTGATCTTAATTTATCGGTAGTTGTGTAAAGATTATGTGGAGCAAATCTGTTTTTATCTCTCCAGAAAAAATTTCCTAAAGAAAATTCATCTAGATTATAAAAACCTGATAATTCTTTTATTAAAGCCAAAGCATCGGCATTCCCGCCGGCATGAGCGTAAAAAGCGTTATATTCGTCGGCTAATTTTACAAAATAAGTTCTAGCGCTTCTTACTGGTCCTACTTCTGAAGCATCATTCTCAACAAAGAATGCCAAAAATCGGGTTATTCCTCCCTCGGTTAATGCTTCGTAAACAAGGCCAGCTTTGTTTAATCCGGATTGCGGTCGGGCATCGGGATGGTTCTCTATCATAACTGCTTCCGGTCTTCTTTTCGATTTTTCTTTAGTTGTTAGAACGCCGTTTAGCGGTGATTCGGTATCAAAAGGTGAAGTTTCTACCTTTTCGCCTACAGTTAAGTTTTTGGGTATTTCTTCTAATTTCTTCCTTGCTCCCGGCCACAGAAAATATAAACCTATTAAAATCAGAAGGATAAAAAGGATTCCAAAGATAATAATTTTTCTTCTTTTTTTACCTTTAGGCTTTTTAGAAGGATTTTTCTCGGTTTCTTTTAAATTTTTATTCCCGTCCTTCAAGACTTGGAGATCAGTTATATACTTAGTCATCTTATCGCTTAGTTACTAAATCAATTATATAACTTTTTATAAAAAATAGAGATATTATAAATTTTTGGAAATTTGGTTCCGGGGCAGGGATTCGAACCCCGGTTAGCGGATCCAAATTCCGCTGTCCTACCACTAGACGACCCCGGATTTAAAAATAACTCTTTAATTATAAATTAAAATTCAGTCTTTTTCTAATGCTTTTTGATCTTTTTCCAATGAATACCATAAGGAGTATCTTCTATTTCAATTCCTTCTTCCTCAAGCTGATCCCTTAGTGCATCAGCCCTTGCCCAGTCTTTAGCTTTTCGGGCATTTTCTCTTTCTTCAATCAGCATTTTTAAATCATCCCCCAACTCTTCTTCTTCGTGCTCTATTTTTTCTAAAAATCCCAAGACCGAATCAAAAACCTTAATTGCATTTTTAGTTTGCTCTTGATCTTTTTGTGAGAAATTTTTGGATTCTATCTCTTTGTTTATCATCTTTATCATTTCAAAAATCATGGCTAATGCTTTTGGGGTATTTAAATCATCATCCATAAATTCTTCAAATTTCTTTTTTGTGTTTTCGATAGTTCTTTGAATTTTGGGGTTTTTTTTAGTTTGCGGAAATTTTCCGTGATCAATTTGAAAAATAAAATCTCCCAAATTTAAAAGGGTTTTTTCGGCCGATTTTAAGGAATCGAATGTAAAATTTATAACATCCTTATAATGAGAAGTTAAAAATAAATAACGCAAAGCAAGAGGACTGTAATTTTTTTTCTCCAAATCGCGGAGAGTATAAAAATTGCCAAGTGATTTAGACATTTTTTGGCCGTCAACCAATAAGTGTCGGGTATGAATCCAAAAATTAACAAATTTTTTACCAGTCGCGGCCTCAGATTGGGCTATTTCGTCTTCGTGGTGAGGAAAAACATTATCTTCTCCGCCGGTATGAATGTCGAAAGTTTCTCCTAAATACTTAATGCTCATTGCCGAACATTCTATGTGCCAGCCAGGATAGCCCTTCCCCCAAGGAGAATCCCATTGCATTAATCTTTTAGGCTCAGCTTTTTTCCATAGAGCAAAATCAAGGGTTGATTTTTTTTCTTTTTTAGGCAATACCCTAGCCCCAGACTTTAAATTTTCAATTGTGTTACCGGAAAGCATCCCGTATTTAGAAAAGCGAGAAACTTCATAGTAAACCGAACCATTTTTAACATAGGCATACCCTTTTTCTATTAATTGCTTAATTAGTTTTATCATTTCTGAGATATGTTCAGTAGCCCTTGGATAAACGTTAGCCATTTTAATATTAAATTTTTCTTCATCTTCTAAAAACGCTTGTTCATAAAAACGAGCAACGTCAAAGGGAGATTTATGTTCTTTTTGGGCAGTTTTTAAAATTTTGTCTTGGCCGTCATCACTGTCAGCAAACATATGACCAACATCAGTAATATTTTTTACTAAATCAACCTTTAATCCTTTGTATTCTAAAAATCTTCGTAAAATATCCGAAGTTAAAAATGACCTTAGATTTCCAATATGGATATAATCATAAACAGTGGGACCACAAGTATAAATACCTACTTGTTTGCCTTTAAGTGGCTTAAATTCTTCTTTTTTCTTAGTTAGCGTGTTATAAAGTTTTAACATCTTAATCTAAATATAATATTTCTTGAAAGTTTTACAAAATAAAAACCTCTTTAGGAGGTACAATTTAATTTTAACAAGACAAAAAAATAATAGCAAGGTTT
>JBBIQZ010000009.1:0-25191 GCA_037442065.1 bacterium
GTATTTTGCTCGGCGGCGAGCGTCAGCGAGCGGCGGCGGGGCGAAATCAGGTCGGATTTTCGTCAAAAAAAGTTCGGATTTTGTCCAAAAGGTACCGCCAATTTACAATTTCAGCGTTTTTGAGGGTTGTTGCCTCGCCCCAAAACTCCAATTTTGAAAATTGGCGGAGAGGGTGGGATTCGAACCCACGGTACCCTTGCGGGCACAACAGTTTTCAAGACTGCCGCATTCGTCCACTCTGCCACCTCTCCGATTTTTAAAATTATAGTATCAATCCTTCGCTAAAACAACTCCCCAAACCTCTTTCGCACCAGCCTTTTTTAATTCCTTGGCGCATTCTTCCAAAGTTGAGCCAGTAGTAAAAACATCATCCACCAAAAAAATTTTGCCATCTGGAATTGCCCCATTAACCTTAAAGGCTTCTAAAACATTTTCTACTCTTTCTTTTTTAGAAAGGCCAATTTGGCTTTTAGTTTTTCTAACTCTTTTTAAAGCATTTTTTAAAAAGGGGCCCTCTAAATTTTTGGCCAAAGCAAAAGCTAAAATTTCTGATTGATTAAATCCCCGCCAGGCCAATCTTTTTTTATCCAAAGGAACAGCCGCAAAAGTCCCTTTATTAAAATCCGCTTTTTCTTTTAAAGATTTAGCTGCCAATAAAGCTAGAATTTCGCCGATATCTTTTACAAAGTTATACTTAAACTCCCAAATCGCTTTCTTTAAAACTTCGTCATTATAGTAGCCTAAAATATAAATTCCTTTAAGATTAGAATTCCGGCGGCAGGCGTCACAAAGTTTGTAGCCTTCGGTTAACACATTACACTTGGGGCAAAAGCTTGATTTTATAAAATGGATCTTTGCCTGGCAGTCCTTACATAAAAAATCGCCTTCCCTGCCGCAATTTACGCAGTAGACGGGGAAAAATAAATCCGTTAAGTAATTTTTAATTTTTTCTAGCAACTTTTTTAAATTTTAATCTAATTATATTGTAAAGAGGGCTTGTAAATTTTAAAAGTGTTAATTATAATTTAAATATACATACCCTTGAATTTATAAACTTACTTAATATGCCCTGAACTAGAGGGCTTGCCCGCCTCCACTTAGAGTTTCTGGCGATTTAAAAATCTATAAATATAACTAGCTTGATTGGGCCCTCCTTCACCTATAGTTTCGGAAGGGCCTCAGCTTCGGCAAGGAATATATATTCCGAAGCCTCGGGAGGTAAAATGTTAGGAAGAAAAGCAAAAGAAACAAAAAATAAGGAAAAAAACATTTTAACAGACAACCTAAAAACGGAAAAAATCCCAGAAATGGCTGCTGACAATAACTGGATGGAAGAATACGAAGGCCAATTGGCTATTGATGTTTATCAAACCGGAAACGAAATTGTTATTAAAGCACCGGTGGCCGGAGTTAAACCGGAAGATATTGATATTTCCATAAACGACGATATGGTTACAATCCGAGGCACAAGAAAACAAGAAAAAGAAATAAAACAAGAAGACTTTTATTGCCAAGAATGTTATTGGGGGGCGTTCTCTCGATCGGTTATATTGCCTGTTAGTGTAGCCGCCGAAAAAGCCAAGGCTACTTTTAAAGACGGGATTTTAACTGTTTCCTTACCAAAGGCAAGCGTAGTTAGGGCTAAAAAAATAAGAGTAAAAAGTTTATAACTATGGAAATCACCTGGCTTGGACAAGCTTGCTTTAAGATTGAAGACAAAGATATTTCAATAGTAATTGATCCTTTCGACCCTAAATTAGGCTTAAGGTTACCAAAAAACTTAAAAGCCAACCTTTTATTAATTACTCACGAGCATTACGACCATAATTACCGCCAAGGTGTTTCGGGAAACCCTTATATTATTGATTCCCCTGGCGAATACGAAATTTCCGGTGCAACCATAACCGGCATTCCGGCCTTTCATGATAAAAAGCAAGGGCAAGAAAGAGGCAAAGTTACAATTTATGTCGTTGAATTTGAAGGAGTAACTTTTTGCCATCTAGGCGATTTGGGACAAGATTTAACTGATGAAGAAATTGATAAATTAGGTACCATTGATATTCTAATGATCCCTGTCGGCGGAATTTATACAATAAACGGCGAAGAAGCAGCTAAAATCGTCGGCGAAGTAGAGCCTAAAATTGTAATTCCAATGCATTATAAAATTCCGGGCATTAAAGAGCCTTTGGATCCTTTGGAGAAATTTACCCAAAAAATAAATATCAAAGTCGAGGAATTGGATAAATTAAAAATAAAGGCCAGCAACTTGCCGCAAGAAACAAAGATTATTTCCCTAAAAGCGTAAATATCATTAAAAAAGGAAGCATTTGAATGCTTCTTTTTTAATTTAGAGACTTATTTTTTAACTTTACTTTTTTGACTCTCCAACTTTGCCTTAACTTTTGCCTGATTTCTTAAACAGCGCGTACAAAGCCTTACTCTAATTAATTGATTATCAATTAGAATTTTTTTATACTGTAAATTAGGAAGCCACCTTCGTTTCGTTTTTCTGTGCGAGTGGCTTACATTATGTCCTGTTTGGATGCCTTTTCCGCAAATATCACAAACTCTCATTTTATCTCCTTAAACAATGTTAAAATTCTAGCATCTTCCTAAAGAAAGGTCAAGAAATGCTTTTTAGATTATTAAACCAGCCATTAGATTTAATATTTTTAGGAATAGCTTTGGTTATAGCTATTACTTTTCACGAATTAGCTCATGCGGCAACGGCGGTTTTTTTAGGAGACTCAACTCCTAAATTAGAAGGAAGAGTAAGCTTAAATCCCCTACGGCACCTTGATCCTCTAGGAAGCTTATTCCTATTGATTGCCGGTTTTGGCTGGGGCAAACCAGTGCCTTTTAATCCCAACTTTGTAAAATACGGCAAATGGGGCACGGCCTTGGTTGGCATCGCCGGCCCTATAACTAACATCTTTATTGCCTTTGTTTTTATAACAATTTTAAAATTTGGAATGGTTCCGGCGGCCTTTGTGCAGCTTTTCTTAACTATCATTTTTATAAATGTTGTTTTGGCAGTTTTTAATTTGCTCCCTATCCCGCCTTTGGACGGCTCAAAAATACTCCAAGCTTTTCTTCCGGAATCAAAACAAGATTTTATAGAAAAAATGGAGCATTACGGCCCGGCAATTTTATTAACGGTTTTGGTTTTGGATAATGTTTTTGGTTTTAATATCATTTGGTCTCTTATTAACCCAATTTTTCAGTTTATTTTAAACATTTTGAGCTTTTAAAGTTAAAAAATAAGCTTTATAATAAAACTTGCTCGAAAGATGTTTAAATATTCCGAGCTAACAAATTTTTTAAGGGAGCCTTAAATTCCCTTGGGCCGTGGCCTAAGTGGTGCGGACACCCACCTAGTTTACCGAGGTCGGAATATCGAAAGACACTCTTTCGAGTTTTTATTTGCTAAAGTTAACCCTTCAGTTGCTAAAAGTCAGCTCTTGAAAAAATTATAGTATAATAAATATACGGGGAGTAGCATAGCTGGCCTAGTGCGCCGGGCTGGGGGTCCGGAGATCGGAGGTTCAAATCCTCTCTCCCCGACCACGTCTTAAGCTTTTGGCTTACTCAATGTAAACTAAACGAGGCAAGTTATGAAATCTGGCGAAATTTTAACAAAAGAACATCTTCCGATTAAACAAATGCTTAAAGTTTTAGGAAAAATGGCTGAAAAATTACAAGCTGAAGGAGTTATTAGTACCAATGATCTAGAAAAAGCTGTAGATTTTTTTAGAAACTTTGCCGACAAACTTCATCATGGCAAGGAAGAAGCTTTGCTCTTTCCTTTAATTTTAAAAATTGGAAACGAAAAAGAAAAAGGTTTAGTTAATGCACTTTTAGTTCAGCACCAAAGAGGCCGACAATATGTAAAAAATATGGCCGGAGGCATAGAAGAAAAAAATAATTCTAAAATTTTAGAAAATGCAAAAGGCTACATTGGGCTTTTAACTAAACACATTGACTTAGAAGACAATATATTTTTTCCCGCTTGCGATAAAACCTTATCAGACAAGCAGCAAGAAAATTTAAAAAAAGAGTTTGAAATCGTTGAAAAAGAAGAAATCGGCCTTCGAAAGATCAACGAACTCTTAAGTAACCTTAATAAACTAACAGAAATTTATATCAAGGAAAGGGTATAAATATAAATATGGAAAAACTTATTATTTACACGGATGGCGGAGCGAGAAACAATCCGGGGCCAGCCGGCATCGGCATTGTGATTCAAAATGAAACTGGAAAAATTATTAAGGAGCACAAAGAATACATCGGTGAAAAAACAAATAATCAGGCCGAATATTTAGCATTAATTAAAGCTTTAGAGCTAGCAAAAGGAGAAGCAAAGAATTTAGAATTTTTTTTGGATAGCCAGCTGGTTGTAAACCAGGCTAAAGGTTTATATAAAGTAAAAAATTCCGAAATCAGAGACCTCCTTTTTAAAGTTCGCATTTTAGAACAAAATTTCGAGGAGATAAAATATAATTTAATCCCTCGCGAAAAAAACAAACTGGCCGATAAATTAGTTAACCAAGCAATTGATGAGAAATTATCATAAATAGCCTTGACAAATTAGATTTTTGTGGTAATCTTTTGGAAGTAGATCGTGCAGTCGCGGCAATTTGACATTGCTGAGGAAAGTCCGAGCACCAAAGAGTAAGGTAGCGGGTAACGCCCGTCGTCTAACACATAAATCTTATGTGTTGGATAGGACAAGTGCAACAGAAAGTATGTCTGCCCCGATTTAGGTCAGGGCAAGAGTGAAATGGTGAGTTAAAAGCTTCACCAGCGGCTAAGTAATTTTAGTCGGCTAGGTAAACTCTACCCGGTGCAAGACCGGCGGACCCTTAAAAACTCCTTAACATTAAAATTGTTCTAAAGACAAAATTGATGTTCTAAAAAGGATAAATGCTTACTCGGTATGTTTTTAAGGGTCCGGTTGCTTGAGCCCCGATGCAAATCGAGGCCAAGATAAATGATTGCATGCCGATGCTTTGCATCGGTAACAGAACTCGGCTTATAGATCTACTTTCGGGCGCCCCGACTTTGTCGGGGCGCCCTTTGAATTCAACAACAATTTAAGCTAAAATAATTGTATTAACAACAAGATTATGAAAAAATCTCGTTTAATATTTAACCTAGTTATTTTAGGGGTTGATTTCGCAGCCCTATCTTTTTCTTTATTCTTGGCTTACCTCATAAGAACCAACATTGACGTAAGGCCATTGGCAACGCCGACTGATTTTTTTGATTATCTAAAACTGGTATTTTCTCTCTCGCTTTTGGGAATCGTCATTTTCTTTTTTACCGGCCTTTATAATTTAAAAATTCCCAGCAGGATGGAAGAATTAAAAAAAGTTTTTTTAGGAATTTCTACCGGAATAATGCTTATCATCGCCTTGGATTTTATTGAAACAAAACATATTTTCCCGGCAAAAGCAATCCCAATTTATGCTTGGCTTTTAGCTATCGTGTTGGTTTTTGTCTCTCGCCAGGTTTTAAGAGAAACTCAAAGATACTTATTTAAGTTTGGTATCGGTGTCCAAAGAACAATTATTATTGGGGCTAACAGAATCAGTCACCTCATCCTCCAAGAAGTTCAGAAAAACCCTTATTTGGGTTATAAAGTAATCGGAATTTATGATAAACGAAAAAAAGAAGACAGCTTTTCCGGAGTTAGAGTTTTTAGCGAAGAAGATTTTTCTAAAACACTTAAAAACCATAGGGCAGATGAAATTATCCAAGCCGACCCCCAGCTACCTTCCAAAAATGTGATCAATTTAATAAATCTTTGCGATCGCTACAAGATGGATTTTAAATTTGCCCCTTCCCTCTTCGGTGTTTACACCACTAATACAAAAGTTAATATTTTTGCCGGAATTCCGGTTGTTGAATTAAAAAGAACCCCTCTGGAAGGTTGGGGAAGAATAATAAAAAGGTTAATGGATATTACCGGCGCCTCTTTGGCATTGGTAATATTTTCTCCTGTTTTAGTTCTTGTCGCTTTCTTGGTTAAAATAACTTCCAAAGGGCCTGTTTTTTACAAACACAAAAGATTGGGCCGCTTTGGCAAAGAATTTAAACTTTTAAAGTTTAGAAGTATGAAATTAGAATATTGTCTGGGAGATGAATATGGCGGGGAAAAAGCCTTAAAAAACTTTCAGGAAATCTTAAAAGATCCGCAAAAAAAAGAAGAATTTTCCAAAGACTTTAAATTAAGAAACGACCCCAGAGTAACAACCTTGGGTAAATTCTTGCGAAAAACCAGCTTGGACGAATTACCCCAGCTTTTTAACGTTCTAAAAGGAGAAATGAGTTTAGTGGGCCCAAGACCAATTGTATCCCAAGAATTAAAAAAATATGGAGACTATAAAGAACAAAGACTGCTTTTAAAACCGGGCATTACTGGCCTTTGGCAAATTAGCGGACGGACAGATTTAAGCTACCAAGAAAGAGCTAAACTTGATATTTATTACATAGAAAACTGGTCTGTATTTCTAGACATTAAAACATTATTTAAAACCTTGCTGGTTTTTTTCAAAATTAAAAATGCCTACTAAACCTAAAATAGCCATCGTTCATGATTGGCTAACTAATTTTGCCGGAGCTGAACAAGTTACTAAAGCTTTCTTGGAAATTTTTCCCGAAGCCCCGATATTTACTTCTGTTTATAAACCGGAAAATTTGCCGGAAATCTTTAAAAAAAGAAAAGTTTATACTTCTTCCCTGCAAAAATTCTCTTTCTTAAAACACCAACTTTTATTTCCTTTTATGGGCCGAGCTTTTGAGCAATTTGATTTATCGGATTTTGATATAGTTTTAACAAGTTCTCACGCTTCCTCAAAGGGAGTAATCACTAAGCCTAAAACTTTGCATATTTGCTATTGCCATACTCCTACCCGCTATTTGTGGAGCCATTACCATGAATATTTAAACCAAATGGAGTTTGGTTTTTTAAATCCGCTTGTAAAATGGAGAATGCCAAAACAAGCCTTAAAGCAGCGAATATGGGATAGACTGGCGGCTGATAGGGTTGATTTATGGATTGCCAATTCCCAAAATGTTGCCTTGCGAATTAAAAAATACTACCGAGCCGAAGCAGAAGTAATTTATCCGCCTGTTTTAACTAAAGATTACAAAATCTCAGCAAAAATAGAAGACTTTTACCTTGTTTGCTCAAGATTAATTCCTTATAAAAAAATTGACCTGGTTATTGAGGCTTTTAATGAGTTGGGTTTACCTTTAAAAATTATCGGCACTGGTTCTAAAAAAGCGAAGCTTATAAAACTTGCTAAACCAAATATCGAGTTTTTAGGCCGAATAGACGAAAAAAAACTAAAAGAGTATTACGCAAAAGCAAAAGGCTTAATTTTCCCTACCGAAGAAGATTTTGGCATTGTGCCAGTTGAAGCAATGGCCTCCGGAAGACCGGTTATTGCCTATAAAAAAGGAGGAGCTCTAGAGACTGTTATCCCCGACGTTACCGGAATGTTCTTTAAATCACAGACAAAGGACTCCTTAATAGCCGGTATTAAAAAATTTCGAAAATTAAAATTCAATCCTGAAACAATAAAAAATCATTCAGAAAAATTTGATGTAAAAATTTTTAAGGAAAGAATAAAAGAATTCGTCTATAAAAATTACGAAGAGTTTAATGAAAGATTTAATTCCGGTAAAATTTACAATTAACTTAAACCAAGAAGAGAAAGACCTTAAGAAATTATTTGAAAAGGAAAATTTTTCTCTTCCTGCTTTAACAGTTGATTCATTTTCTCATACCGATCCAAAATTTAAAGAAACCCTTGAAATGAATTCCAGGCTAGATTTTCTAAACAGAATTCTATTTAACTTTATGGTTTTTTCTGTTCTATTGCTTTCAACTTTTTTACTAATAATTGTCTTATCTATCATTTCTAAAACAATAGAGATAAAAAACAAAGTGCTGGCCTTGGGAAAAACAGGAATACAAAACCTGGAATTGGCCAAAGACAACCTTTTAAATTTAGATACCGATAAATCCTTAAGCTATTTTAAGCTGGCTTCTTCAAATTTTGAAGAAGCAAACACGGAATATTCCAAGGCTAAATTACTCGAAACTTCTGCTTCGGTTATCCCAATACTTTCTAGTTACCAGCAAAATGCCGAAAGCCTTTTGGCAATGGGCCGAGATTTCTCCTCTGCTGGCATAGAGTTAACCCAGGGTATAAAGGAAATTACTAACGACAAGGATGGCAATGCCCTAAACCTTATCCAAAATGTTAAAAAACACACTTCTTCCATTGAACAAAAAGTAAATTCCATTGAAGCTTCCCTGTTAAAGATTAATACCAATTTTTTAGATAAAGACACAGCCGGAAAAATTGAAAAAATTAAACTTACTTTGCCAAAAATAAAAAGGGTTTTAAAAATAACCGAAGAAGTAAATGATAATATCCCGGAAGCTTTAGGTGTTAACAAAGAGAAAAATTATTTAATAGTTTTTCAAAATAATAACGAGATGCGGAGCACCGGCGGATTTATCGGCAGCTTTGGAATATTAAAAATGGAAAATGGCCAAAGAAAAGATTTTTTTATAAACGATATATATGAATTAGACAATAATTATGCTGGGGCGGTAAAAGCAGGATTAACTCCATACATTAAACCGCCTTATCCGATGGACCCTCAATTTACCGGCAATTGGGCCTTAAGGGATGCCAATACTAACCCTGATTTTAGCAAATCTGCCCAGAATATTATTGATTTTTACAAAAAAGAAGTCCCTTTTTTAAAAGATCCAAAATATCCCGAAGAAATTGACGGAGTAATATCGGTTACTCCTTCGGTTCTAGAAAGCATACTCGAGGTTACCGGACCTTTAAATTTAGACGAATATGGACTAACTTTAAATTCTAAAAATTTATTAGAAACCTTACAAATGGAAGTAGAGGCCGGCCAAGATAAAGCACATAGCAAAAATCCAAAAAGCATCCTAGAGGTTTTAAAAAATAAATTGTTAGAAAGATTTTCTGCGCTTTCCGGAGAAGATCTTAAAAAGATGATCTTAGCCGTTGCGGAAAAAGCAGACGGCAAACATATCCTTTTCTATTCTAGAAATGATAATATCCAAAAGTTTTTTGGAAAACTAAACTGGACCGGCGAAATAAATAAAACTGAGGATGATTTTTTGATGGTTATAAATAATAATTATGGGGGTGGAAAGAGCAGCCTTAAAATAAATGAAGACATTAACCAAGAAATTGATATTAAAGAAGATGGGGCAATAGTTAAAAAGGTTTCTATAACCAGGGAGCATACATCCGATTACTATTTAAAATACTTTGACCCCTGGGAAAAACAAGAAAAGTGGCTTGTTGGAACAAATGATAATTACATTAAAGTCTACGTTCCTAAAGGTTCCAAGCTAATAAAAAGCGAGGGATTTGAAAACAGGATTGATATTTTTAATGAAGGTAATAAAACCGCTTTCGGTTCTCTTTTTTCCTTGGTTCCGAAACAAAAAAAGACCGCAACCTTATACTACAAACTACCCTTTAAAATACAAATGGGCGACTTTGTTAAATATTCCGGATTTTACCAAAAGCAATCCGGAAGTTTGGGATCAACAATCGAAACTAAAGTAATCCTTCCTTCAAACACCAATGTAAAAAGTTCTGAGGGTAATCTTTCAAAAAATAACAATTTCGAATTTAGCGGAGATCTTTCCCGCGACCGCTTTTTAAATATTATTTATTCGCCTTTATAGTTGGAATAAAAAAATCCCCTTCAAAAGGGAATTTTTATTATTTAAGCACAGGGACTCTTGCATTTACTGCAGCTCGAACGACAAGCCTTAGATATTACTGGTTTGTTTGAAACTACCGCCCAAAGTTTTTTAACTTTCTTACTTTTACACCCTGGGCAAGAAATTTTAAGATCTGATGTGTCTTTCTGAAACTTTGCCTCACATTCTAGGCATTCAAACTCATAAAAAATCATTTAGAAACCTCTAAGACGAGCTTAGAAAAAACATCTGGTTCTTCAACCGCCAAATCGGCTAAGATTTTTCGATCTAATTCGATTTTTTTGTCTTTTAGCTGGTTTATAAATTTGGAATAAGAAATACCTTCTTCTCTTAAAGCATTGTTTAAACGAATAATCCAAACTCTGCGGAAATTTCTCTTTTTAGTCCTTCGATCCCTGTATGCATAAGACAAGGCCTTCATAGACGCTTCGCGAGCTTTTTTTACCGAGGATTTTCTTAGCCCTTTCATCCCTTTGGTTTGGCTTAATAATTTTTTATGTTTTCTTTTTGTTGTCTTTCCTCTTTTTACTCTAACCATTTTTACCTCGCTAACAGTTTTTTAACTCGTTTTTCATCGGCTTTGCTTACAGAAGCCAATTTTGTATATTTTTCTTTTCGTTTTGGAGATTTTTTCTCCAATAAGTGACTTCGAAAAGCGCTTCTTTTTTTAAGCTTTCCGTTTTTTGTTATTTTTATTCTCTTTTGTAAACCTTTATGTGTTCTAATTTTAACCATTATTTTGGTACCAAAATTGTACTTAATGTCATTCCTTGCTGTTTTATGTTTCCTTCTTGCTTGCTTATATCCTGCAAACCTTTAACAAAATCTTCTACAAGTTTAAAGCCTAAATCTTTATGGGTAATCTCTCGGCCCTTAAATCTTAAAAGGATCTGTACTTTCATTTTATTTTTTAAAAAAGTTTCTGCCTGTTTTGTTTTTATTTCCAAATCATGCTTTCCAATTTTTATGCCAAATCTAACTTCTTTAAGTTCGCCGATTTTTTGTTTTTGTTTTTGCTTTTTATCTAGCCTTGCTTGTTCGTATTTGAATTTCCCAAAATCCATAATCTTCGCGACTGGCGGATTTGCATTGGGTGATATTTCAACCAAATCCAAACCATATTCTTCGGCTTTACCTAAAGCCTCATTAAGAGGCAAGACTCCAAGCATCGTCCCGTCTGGGCCAATTACCCTTAGGGGCGAAATTTTAATCCATTGGTTAACCCTAAATCTTTTTACTATGCTTTTCTCCTTTCTCTAAGCACTTATGATAGCTTAAAATTAGCTTTCTATCAATACCTTAATCAAATTTCCTATCCTTACTTACAATAACTTTTAACTTCTTGGAACTTACCGATACTTCTACGGGTGTTGTACCAACATATTCAGCATCAGCAAAAACTCTTTGAGGAATTTTTCCGGTATCAATATGAATATTTTTTGCTCTAAAGCAAGAAATAAATGGTAAAGTCTCGTAAGAGAAAGAAGCAATTTTAGAAAAATTTTTAAGAAGACTTAAAGTGGCTTGATGAGGAACTAGAAGCGAAGTCAGTTTCCCATCGTTTAAAAAAAATTCTTCTTTGTTTTTAAGAAACCTAGTATTAAATACTGAAAAATTAAAAATTTTTGAATCAATAGAAAATTTACCGTCAAATTTTATAGTTGCCTCGAAAGGTTTAAAGCTAAAAATCTTTGCTAAAACATCTTTTTTAAAGGTCAGTTTTTTCAAAGGAGAAATATTTTGTCTATCTTTTAAAATCTCGGTTTCAAAACCTATTTCCAGAGAAGTAATGAAAAAACTATCATTTACTTTGCCTAAATCTATCGTCCTTATTCTTCTTTGAGCTAATATATAAACCCCTTTTTCCCAATCAGAAATTCCTAAAACCTTAGCTAAAGTGTTATTAGTGCCAATTGGAATTATTCCCAAAACTGAATTAGGGGCGTCTATTAGGGCATTAACGACTTCTGATACCGTACTGTTGCCGCCAACCGCAACAATATTGGTAAATCCTCGTTTTACGGCCAGCTTGGCAATTTTATAAGCATCATTTTTACCAATGCTTTTTACAAGTTCTCCGTCAATCTTCTTTTCCTTAAGAAGAGATTTGAGCTTGTCCTGAATTTTGTTAATACGACCACCTCCGGCAGCCGGATTTACGATGTAATAGTACATTATTCTATTTCAGGTTCTGGCTCTATGGATTCGTCTTCAATTTTGCCCTTAGTATGAATTTCTTCCATCGTACTCTTACCAATAAATAAAGCTCCTGCTTGAACAATCAAAGATTGGGAGCTGATATTGCCGGTTACCTTTCCGGTATTAGTGATTTCTACTTGCTCTTGAGCTACTAAATCACCAGTTACTGTTCCTGCTACTTTTATGCTTCTGGCAGAAATTAAAGCCTTTACTTCCGCTTCTTCATCCACAAAAACATCACCTTTAGTTTTCACCTCGCCCGAAACTTTCCCTTTAAGTTTTATATTGCCTTCACTTTTTAGATTACCTTTTAAATTTACCGAAGGCCCTACAATTGTTTCTATTTCTCCTAGATTATTCTTTTTTTGAAACATCAAGACTCCTTTTATTTTTAATTGCTTCTTCTAACGCCTTTTTCTCCTCTTCGGATAAAAAATATTCCGATTTTCCGTCCTTGATTGGCTTACTGTAAACCCTGGTTCCTTCTCTGCCAAACAGACTCGTTACCAAAATACCGTTATTCTTCAAATCAAGTAAGACTAAAGAAAAACTTTGGTTTCCTCCAACCTCTTGAAAAGGGTTATATCTTACAATACCAACTTTTTGAATGCTCCTTTCGGCTAACTTGTAAAGTTCAGTGGAAAATTTTTTTAATTCTTCAATATCAGAAAAATGTTTCTTTACTCCTTTGACATATTTTTCCAACACCTCGGCTACATTATCACGGCTGTCTTTGCCAAAAAGATCTAAAATCCTTTTCTTAACGGAGAAAATTTGAACTTGCAAAACTACAAGACAAACCACTCCAATAAAAAATCCTAAAAAAATAATTAAATTTGTTTCCATAAAATAATTAAATTATGATATGATATTATAAAGGTTTAGAAAAGTAAAAGCAATGAAAAAAAAGAAAAACAAGAAATTAAAAAGGCAGTTTAAAGAACTTCTAGAAAAACAGCTCAAAGCCCATTTAAAAAATGGCTTAGATATTCCCAAACCAGAAGTAACTCTAAACGAAAAACCAAAAAAAGAAGAAAGCCGCTCCGAAAATTATGTTAAAACTGACCTAAAAAAGACCCTTTACATCACACTTTTCATTTCCTCGCTAATGGTCTTTCTATATTTTTATCTTCAAATTAGTGGAGAAACTTTAAATATCGCTAAGTATTTATTAAGGTTATTGGGCTCCTAGGCAGCTTTATTCGTAACGCAAGGCTTCTATCGGATTTAATTTAGAAGCCCTTTTTGCTGGGTAAAAACCGGCTAAAGTTGAAACTAAAAAAGAAAATAAAACCGCAATTACCATAAATTCTACCGGAGTATAAAAGAGAGTGTTTGGCTCTCCGCCAACGGCTGAAGCTAAGGAATTAACTAAAAGATTTATCCCGAATCCCGAAATAATTCCAGTTAAAACGCCTAAAAATCCTCCAGATAAACCAATAATAGCCACTTCAAAAATAAACATCCTTTTAACATCCTTATCGGTTGCCCCAATTGCTTTCATTACTCCTATTTCATGAGTTCTTTCTAAAAGAGCAATGGTCATCGTATTAAAAATGCCGATAGAGGCTACCAAGAGGGCGATCATTCCAAAGGCGCCCAAAACTATTTTAACTATCAAGAATATTTGATCTATCTGCTTGATTGTATCGGTAACCGAAACCGTGGTGAATCCTAAGGCGTCTATCTCTGTCCTAACAGAGCTTAAATCTGCTCGGTCTAAAACTTTTACTTTGGCTCGGTTATAATATTTTATCCCAAAAGAGTTCATATGAGCCATGGAAACATAAACATTATTCTTGTCATCATTTACAAAACCAATAATTTTAAAGGTCTGTTTAACTAAGGAGTCATCCAGTTTTTTAATATTGCCTTCTTCGTCTAAAATAATAAAGCTAACTGTTAAATCCTTACCCAAAAGTTCTTTGGGATCTTTTATGTCAAAAACTTTTAATATTGACTGGGAAACAATTACTTCTTTTGCATCATTCCCCGAAAATGGTTTTCCTTCTGAAATTTTTAGTCCCTCAACATCAATAAATTCGGGATTTAATCCATAAGCAACCGAGTCGGTAGTTTTTCCGCCAAAAGACAGCTGACTAGGAACCGAATAAGTTGTGCTAATACTTGAAACCCCTTTTATTTTCTTAAACTTATCTACATTTGCGGAAGTTAATTTGGTCTCGGAATTATTTCCCGGAGAAACGGTAACTGTGGTTAAAGCATCAAGAGATGTTATTTTTTTTATAGAAAGATTTTGCAGACCAAACCCCAAAGAAACCAAAAAGACTATCGCCGAGATACCTATTGTTACTCCGGTTATCGTTAAAATACTGCGCATTCTGTTTCTTTTTAGGTTGCCCGCTGACAATCGTAAAGTATCCCTAATCTTCATCAATTTTCTCCTTAGAGTCTTTAATATCCTCGTCTTTAAAAGCAACAGGAGGCTCTAATGAAGCTTCTTCTCCAGAATCTTCTTCTAAAGCAGGGGCGGAAGATTCTTTGTCAATAACACTATTGGCATCTTCCTCCTCTAAAGGCTTTTCTACTCCGGAAAGAACTAATTCACCTTCTTTTTCTAAATATTGAGAAGCTTCTTTTTGGATTTTTGCCGCTGTTATATCATCAATGCCTGAAATTTTGGTTAAATCGGCGATTTTTTTCTTTAAAATATCTTTGGGATACTTAAAACCGGCTTCCTTTAAAATTTCAACTAAGTGAGGATTAATATTTAAAACTTCTATTCCTTCCTTCGGTTCCTTTTTAATGCTTTTTGTTTTTCCGGTTATCTTTATAATAACGCCGTCTTTTATATGCACTACTCTGTCGGCATATCTGACATAATCAGGGTTATGAGTAATTAAAACAACTGTTCTTTTGGATTTGGTGCTTAGTTTTTTTAGAAGATCCATAATCTCATCGGCCGATTTACTATCTAAGTTTCCAGTAGGTTCATCCGCTAAAACAATCCAGGGGCTGGCAGCCCAAGCTCTGGCAATGGCTACCCGTTGCTGCTGGCCTCCGGAAAGCTCTGCTGGGGTGTGGTTTTTAAAACTAGCCATTCCAACCATTTCTAAACAATTTTCAGCCCTCTGCATTCTTATTCTTCTTGGCCTCCCATCAAAAGCCAAAGGTAAAGCTACATTTTCTAAAGCAGTCATCGTTTTAATTAAATTATACTGCTGGAAAACCATACCGATTTTTGTTCTCCGATATTTTGCCAATTCTGGCCCGACTGACTTGCTAAGCTTCTCGCCCCTTATAATAATTTCACCGGAGGTAGGTTCGTCTAAACCAGCCAATAAACTCATAAGAGTAGATTTCCCGCAGCCAGATTGACCTAAAATAATAATAAATTCGCCAGAATAAATTTCTAGATTAATTTTGTGGTTAGCCTTTACGATGGTTTTACCCATCTGGTAATACTTACAGAGGTTGACTGTTTTTATAACTGGTGTCCTTGCCATTTTACTTTAATTTAACACACTAAATAAAAAACTCAAATACCAAATAACAAACAAATCCCAATATCAAAATTCAAATGACTAAAACATATCTTGTTTAAAATTTTTAATTTGGAATTTAGAATTTATTTGGAATTTGTTATTTGTCATTTGGAATTCAGCTACTTTGCCTATACTGCAAAGCCTCGGCAATATCCTGCCTTTTGATATTTTCTCGATTTTCTAAGTCAGCTATTGTCCTGGCTATTTTTAAAATCTTATGAAAACCTCTAGCAGAAATAGCCAGCTTGTCTAAAGCCTCTTTTAAAAGCTCTTCACTGTCTTTATCTATTGCACAATAACTTTTTATGGCTTTAATGCCCATCTCGGAATTGGTTTTTACCCCCTGGGCGTAGCCTATGGGCGGAGCAGGTAAATTTTTAAATCTTTCTTTTTGCACTTCTCTGGCTTTCTCAACTCTTTGACGGATTTCATTTGACGATTCGCTGCCGTCAGTCTTTCTTAATTTTTCATATTTTATCCGAGGAACTTTTACATATAAATCAATTCTGTCTAAAAGCGGGCCAGAAATTTTTTTATTGTATTTTACAATTTGAGATGGTGAACAACTGCACTCTTTTATTGGATCGCCAAAGTAGCCGCAAGGACAAGGATTGGAAGCGGCAATCAAAATAAAATTGGAAGGAAAAGAAAGGCTTCCAGATGCCCTAGAAATTGTAATTTTGCCATCTTCTAAAGGCTGGCGCAAAACTTCCAAAACTGCTTTGGGAAATTCGGAGAATTCATCCAAAAATAAGACTCCTCGGTGGGCTAAACTTATTTCTCCCGGCCTAGGCCATTGGCCGCCGCCAACTAAAGAAATATTAGAAGCGGTATGATGAGGATTTCTAAAAGGTCGTTTAGTTAAAAGCGGGTTTTTAAATTCCAAAAGTCCTGAGACAGAATAAATTTTAGAAACCTCTAAAATTTCATCAAAAGTCATTTTAGGTAAAATGGTCGTAAAAGTTTTGGCTAAAAGAGTTTTGCCGGTCCCCGGCGGTCCAATCATTAAAATATTATGACCGCCAGCAGCAGCAATTTCCAAAGCTCTTTTTACATGCTCTTGACCGGAAACATAAGCCATATCTAAATCTTCTAAAACATTATCCTGACTTTCTTCTAAGAAATCTTGTATTAAAGATTTCTTTTCTTCTTTTAAAGAAAGATTACCCCTAAATCCTTCTATTAAATCTTGTAGATTTTTAATCGGGTAAATTTTTACCTCTTCAATGATGGAAGCTTCTTTGGCATTTTCCCAAGGCAAAAATAACCTTTTAAAACCTAATTCGCGAGCCATTAAAACAATCGGCAAAATACCAGAAACTTTTCTTAAGTTTCCATCTAAGGCTAGCTCTCCCACAAAGAGATCTTTTTCTCCTACTTTGATTTGGCCGGAAGAATTAAGCAAGGAAACAGCAATTGGCAAATCAAAAGATGAGCCCTCTTTCCTTAAGTCTGCTGGGGCTAAATTAACAGTTATTCTTCTTTGCGGAAAATTAGCGTTAGAGTTTTTGATAGCCGAGCGAACTCTTTCCTTGGCTTCGTCTATTGATTTATCCGGCAAACCAACAATTAAAAAATTAGGTAGGCCGACTCCAATATCGACTTCAACTTCAATTGGAACTGCATCCAATCCAATTATTGCTGCCGAGTTTATTTTTGATATCATTTCTCTTTAGATTAAAGATTAAAAACCAAAAGTTAAAAACACAGACATAAAAATAAAAAAATTATCTTTTTCCTTTCATAGTAAGTATACTTGAGGCAAAAATATTAGCTATCTCTTTGGTTTCTTTTAATAGGTATTCTAGTTCTGACATAAATTCCTTAGAAACAAGACCGCTGTCCCTTAATACTGCTAACCAAAACAAAGATTCGTTAGAAGATTTTAAAGCGATTGTAAAAAAGTTTTGGTAATCTTTTTTTGAACTGGCACCCTTTGCCTCAAAATAATTGGCTCCCATACTAGTTCCACTTCTGATCAGCTGGCCTTTTATTTCTCTTAGAACTGGCTCATTGGGAAGACTTGCAAGAAACTTAACTAAACGAATGATGTATTTATATAACCTGACTTTAAATTCTGTTTTATCTTTAAGCTTTTGCATTTATGTTTTTGGGCTTTGGTCTTTGGTCTTTGGTTTATTCTCATTTTCCCAATAATTTATTGAACTGTTGGCCCACAAAGTCTTTTACTTTACCAACCCAAGAGAAGGTGTCTTCTAAAGTCTTTAAGATTAGGTTAAGGATGGATTCTTCTTTTTCTTGGGTTAACATAGTGTAGTTTTGGGATTTACCTTCGTTTCCTTTCTTGTCTTTGGAGATTATCCTAAACTGGTAGGTTGTTCCGGGTTCTAAGTCGGTAATAATAGTGGTATGAGAAAGATTTAAGGTTTGATCAACAGGAGTTTTTTGGTCATACTTGCCTGGGACAGAACCAGAACCGTACTCAACTTGGGAAGTAGACTCTTTGTTGGTTATCCAAGTTATGATAACTCCTCTCTTGGAAGAATCAGTACCGGTTAGAGGGGAAAGTTTAACTTCGGAAATCTTGGGACCTTCGGTATCTAGAGGGGTGGTAAAGATTTTATCCTCACCTTTTACGGTATTGCCGTATTCGTCTTTAGACTCTACTTGGAAATGATATGAAGTTTGGTCTAAAAGTTTAGTTAGAGTTAATTGGTGCTTTAGGGCCAGATCGCTTGATTGTTCCCTTGCAGTGTAAGGTAGAGAGAGGCCGTAGTTTATGCCGGAATCTGTGGGGATATTGGTATCCCAGGAAATAGTAGCTTCATAGGGGCCTACATTGGAGACTTGGATGTTAGAGACTTCCGGTTTAGCCAGAGCCTTGAAGGAGTACTCTTGGGAGACATATTCAATGTCGAATTGGTCTCTACCCTTGACTCTGTAGTAGTAGGTCATGTTAGGGATAAGGTTTAAAAGTTCAACCACATGGGACTTGGAAAGGTCATTGGAGCCAGCAGAGGTGGTGTATACTCCGGATTGATTGGAATATTCAACCCAAGATGAGGTTTCAATCTCTGTGGCCCAGGTTATCTTGGCAGAGGTAGATGTTATGTTTTGTTCTTGGATACGAGAAGCATTAGGAGAGATGGTGAACATAGTAGTATCATAGGGCTTTGTCTGGAAGGTTTTAAATTCTGTTTCTGCGACATAGTTGTCTTGAGTGATTGATCTTATCTTGAAAGTATAGGTTCTGCCTGGTTTTAAAGCTTTTATCTGGACAGAATGAGAAGTTGTCAAGGCAGGGTCTCCGGCTGTTTCGGAAGATACTTCAGCTTCACCGGCCTTCTTCTCCAGTTTGTACTCAACTTGGGAATCAGAGGCTATAGGCGTTGTCCATTTTACCGTAGCGGTGGTGGTGGTAGTTTCGACCGCGAAACCCGAAATATTAAAGTCAAGGGTCGTAAATTCCTTCCAGGTATTTGCGGCAGTTTCATCGATGTTGCCGAGAGAGTTTCTAGAAACTATGCGATATTCGTAAGTTGTGCCTTTGTTTAAGGCCTTAAGTTCTACGGAGTGGCTTTGGGTAGGCGCAGTTCTATCTTTCCCTGATGCTATAACATTTGAATTGTTTTTAATTCTGTATTCTACCAGAGAATCGGTATTTTGACCGACAGTATCCCATTTAATTACGGCCGAGGATACTCCTATCGTTTCTTGCGGAACCCTAATATTTGAAACTGTCGGTTTCGCTGATCCTGGATTTATGGAGACCGGCGTTGCATATCCGCTTATATTCGGCGAATAAGCATTTGCTATCGTTCCGTCTGAACTGTTTATAATATTGTTATTCGCATATTTGAAAGCGGTATCAGCATTATCAACTGCCACGACATAATATGAATAATCCTTATCTTTTTCAGATTGAGGAATCCCATCAACATGGTAGTTATCTCCCCTATCTGTTTTGGTAGCGATCTTTATAGCTGTCCCTATCCCAAGATTTGTCTCATATCTCCAAACTTCATATCTGGCAAAGTCGGATGCTCCATTTCTTTTGGGATCTGCGATCATTGCCCAAGTTACGATATTTCGAACCATAGAGGTATTGGAGTGAATGTCTTTTACTTTGACGTCAGAAGGAGTATCTGGCGGGGTATCATCGGCTGTCATATCCCAACCGGAATGAGGAGTGCCGGCAGTCAAGGATGATAGGCCGGAGTTAAAAGGCCCGCCATCAGGGACATTTGGCGTATTGTCCTTGGCTCTTACTTTGTAGTAGTAACTTGTAGCATTGTTTAAAGTTGGAGTCTGGGCCTTGGTAACGGTTGGACTTGTTCCAGAGCTTCTTGATATAGATGGCGAGGTAGAATTATTAGTTTGATCATTATCTACGTATGTATAAGTAACGGTCCTTTCGTCTTGAATGGCAGAAATTGAAATATCGGCAATCTTTGTAGCAGATGATAACCATTCCGAATCAGAAGCATAATTACTAGTTCCCCGATATATTTCATAACCTGTAATACAGCGAGTGCCTGAAGCGCAGTTTTTGGCATAAGAACCCAAGAAAGTTATGGTGTTTTGATGACCGACACCAGTATCAGAGTTTGGGTCTCCTGTTTTTGTAGTAACGGTTACGGATAAAGGCACAGTAGGCACTGTATTGGAAGCAGTCGTTACATTGGCGAAAGAGCTCTTTGCCGAGTTATTGTTTGCGCTATCGGTAATAGTGGAAGAATTCGCCTTGTCAACAGCTTGAACTTTGTAATAATACTGGGTAAATTCGCCCAATTCTTCTTGAATGTATGATGTATTTGTGGTCGTCCCTATTTGGGAAAAGTTTCCGTCAATATCGCAATATCCGGCAGGGTTGCCTGTTGCCTGGCACTGGAATACTTTGTAGCCGGCAATGCCTGAACCAGAAGAAACTGCCGGGTCTCTCAAACTGTCAGACAAAGTGGCGTCAGAACTCGGATCCCAGCTAACATCCACTCTCTGGGAATCACCGGAAGAGTCAAGCCCCATAGGTGTTGCGGTTACATTTTGAGGGATTTGAGGACTTACCACATCCTTGGTGGTTGCGCCGGCTTTGTTGGTATCGGTCACTATGGGGTAGCCGGTTAAGATTTCTGATTCGTTGCCGTCTGCATCCAAAGCGGTAACTCTATAATAGTAAGTTTGAAAGCTGTTTAATTTTTTAGAAGCAGTGGGTTTTATTACTTCGGCATCATCGGCATCGGTAAATGTGGCGCTGTTATTTGCATCGTTGTCATAGTAAGTTGTTGAATGTCCGGCCATTTCCGGCGGCGAAACATCCTTGTAACCCACAAGTTCGGCATTTGTCCAATCAGAAAGGACTGACGAATCATTGGTTCTTCGATATATCTTGTAGCCGGTGGTTCCAGAACCGCCGTCATAGGAGTAGGCCCAAGAAATCTTTATCTCATAGCCGGCGTTTGGATCTGGATTTCCAGCCCCGGAACAATTAGTGCCGTTTACTTGACAGGCAGATGCAGTAACACTTGATGGGCTAGGCGGATCAATATCGTCTGTAGTCAAACCGCTTATAACATTGGACCAACCACTATCGTTTCCGGCTTGGTCTATGGCTTTTATCCTGTAAGTATATCTTACCGATTGGACTATCAAGGGCTGGCCTTGGATTTGAGTAACCGTAGAGTCGTCAAATAGGACTGTAGAAGAATTGAAAGTAAAGGTTGCATATTCTCCGCCGGTTGACCAGTCGCTGTCTTTATTCCAAGAGTTTGCGGTATAGTCAGCAGTCCTTACTCTATCTATTTGATAAGCAGAAGTAGGAGCGCCGGTATTGGTGTCAGTCCAGGTAACCCTTACTTTGTCGGTTTGATTGGTAGTGGCGCTAAAGGAAGAAGGAACAGCCGCTAGGGTGTCATAGCCGATATTCCTAGTACTTGTTGACTGCATTTCTTTTCCTGCATTGTCTATCGCTTTTATGTACCAAGTATGACTAGTTTGATTACTAAAAGCATTCGTTACCGCTTGAGAGGTAGCTTCTGAACTAATATTGTCTGTATCTAAATTTCCGTCAATGTAAAGTTGATATTTTGCCAATCCATTAGCATCGGATGAAGCGTTCCAGCTTAATGTTGGCGTTGCCGATGTCTGCCAAGTATTGTCTGCCGGAGAATTTAAATCAAATGCAGCCGGCAAAGCGTTGTCGGCCATTACCCCTATCTGATTATTCCCGGCCGTTCGTTCGTTGCCGGCATTATCAACCGCTTTCACCGTGTAATAATAAGTTCCGTCTGAAGGAGGCGTATCACTAAAACTTCCCGTTGTTATCGCTCCATCGATACTGATTTGATCGCCGTTTTGTCCCGAAACCGTACTTCTGAAGACACGGTAGTAAGCGATGGCGGAGCCAGAATCGGATGCTGGCGTCCAAGACAGAACTACAGGATTTTCGGTCGGAGAAGTTGCGGCTAGGTCCGTTATCGCCGTCGGCGGCGTAAGATCGCTAAACCCTATTTCCACATTTGAAACGGATGGATTGTTTATGTCATCGGATGTTGTAAGCCATACCTTGTACTCCACCCATTGGCCGTTTGTGATATTTATATCGGCTAAATTGGTACAAGTAACGACATCTCCCGCTTTTGAACAACCGTCGGCAGTACTTTCAAAATATGTATTGCTCGTTCCGTCCGGTCCCACAAAGTTATCTTGTCCCGCGTCGCCTGACGATGTCAGCGCTTGCAGCTGCAGTTTCACCGAAGTGTTCGTCGGCGCGCTCTCTGTCCATTTCAATTCATTGACTTTGTCCAAAGGAGATCCCCAGCCATAAGGCGATGACTTGAGCCAACCCTTGCCGCCATATCTAATGGTAACTGAATTTAGGGTAAGAAGGGTGCTTAATGCGCTTGAAGTAAAGGTCGCCCGATACTGCATATATTGTTTTCTTTCCGAACCGAAATTCAAAAGCCCGCCGTTTGAGACCGGCTGCCAGCTGCCGTCTGTCGGAGGATTTAGATTTCCCCCTCTTGCCTCCATCGTTACCGAAGAGACGCCGCTTTGGGAGTTATCTGTCCAACTTAAAGTCGACCAATCCACTTGGCTCCCCGCATCTATCACTCTGGAGGTATGAACGCCCACGTTATTGGTGATAGTAAACCCATCCGTCAAAGTTGCGCTGTTTCCGGTTGCGTTTTCCAAGATCAAGTTCCAGTTTCCTGCATAAGCGCTCGCCAAACTAAATGTCGCTGTCATATTGTTGACATCGGTTACAGTTACATTCGTTCCGTTTATCGTGGTTGTTTGCCCGCCGGCGCTCTTTTGCAGTTTGGCTTGTATGCCGCTGTAAAATCTATCTCCGACGATAGTCAAGGTTACAGGGGTTACGGATGTGTCAGTCACATTTGGCGGATTGCTCGAGGTAATAACCGGCGGATTGACCGTAAATCCTCCCGCCAGAGTGGCAACCGGGGAGCCATTATTATTATTAACTTTCACATCCCAAGCCCCTGAAGCGGCAGTTGCTAGGTTAAAGGTTGCCCGAACTTGGGTTGAACTAATATACTGGGTACTTGTAGCGTTAATAGTTGTGGCTCCCTTTGCGATAGAAGCTATGGCTCCGGATAAGAAATAATCCTTGCCGTCAGAAGGCGCGTAAATATCCATCGTAAGGGGGACAAAGATATTGTCAACGCTTGTCGGGCTTATACTTTGAATCGCCGGCACAACTGTATCGTAACCGAGATTAACGCTGGAAATAGTGCCGTTCCCCGACCCATCGTTTGACTTAAATAAAGCTCTGTACTGATTCCAACGGTCATTGACGCCGTCGGTTAAAGCGCTAGGAAGGATACCGCTTCCTCCGGTAAAGAAAGTGCTGCTTGTGCCATCCGGACCCATCCAAGAACTCCATGTCCCGGGATTTCCGCCCGAATCTGGCGCTGTCCGCATCTGAAGACCGATGTAAGCATTGCCGTTTATACTTTCATTCCAGCTTAAGCTTGTCAGTTTGGCATTGTCGGCATTTAAATTATAGGGCGAAGAAGTTAAAATTCCCCGACCGTAATAATTTAAAGTTACGTTCGATAGATATGGGGCTGTATTGACATCTGTAGAGGAAAATTCCGCCCTGTACTGGATGTACTGTTTACCATTCAAGAAGTTTATAGACCCGCCGTTTGTGAGATCTGCCGACTCCGATCCTCCGTCTCCCAGCCAAGCAGTCCAAGTGCCGTCCGGCGTTGCCGTATTCCCTCCTCTAACTTTCATGGTCAAAGAAGTTTCCGGCTTCGAGGCGGTATCATCTGCCCAGCTTAGGGTGGTAAAGTCGCCCGGCCAGAAAGTGTTTTTTACATCTGAAGTATAAGTTCCGTAGTTTGACCAATTTAAAGTTACCGAATAGAGGGAAGAAGTAGCTAATGTATCGGTCGTGGAAAAATACGCCTTGTATCTTATGTACCTTTCGGCAATGGTAGCGGTGGCCGGAGTGCCTGTTGCCGTTTCAAAATAAGTGCCTGTTGTTCCGTCAGGACCCTTGAAATCAGAGTCCGTCCATCCGGAGTCGGTTGCTTTAGCCGCCACTTTAAACTTAAGAGCGGTATTTGCCGGCTGGGATGTCTGTCCCGCGCCGGACGTTTCCCATGACAAAGAAGTTACCTTTCTTAAAGACCCGCTCCCTGCGTCAAAAGTGGTCGACATCAAATCGCCGGAAGTGTAGTAAACACCCGGCTCACTTTCAGCCAGAACAGCGGTAGAGTTGGGACCTGCCGTATTCACCTGACTTACGGTCCCTGCCTGAAACTGGGTTTGATAGTCAACAATAGAAGGGTCAACTTTTATCGGATAGATGAGGCCAGAAAGATCGGGAAGATTTATAGTAAGCTCGTTTCCCGTTATGGTAAAACTGCCGAACCTTTTATTTCCGATAGCGTCCGTAACATCCGGTTTTGGCGAGTAAGCGACCTTCTGCCCGTTTCCATCCTTGAACCATAGAGTCCCGTCTCTCGCAAGCTCCGGATTTAGATTTCCCGCAATATTTTCTTTAAATGCCGCAGGGTGACCCGCCGCTCTCAAGATGTAGTTTTGTTTTAGCCCCTGTTTTTCGGCAATCCTCTCGAGGTCGGTGTTTGTATAAATATCCGGGTAAAGCGCTTTATTCCCGGTAACCTGAGCGGTAGAGTTTGACGCTGCGTTGTCTTGCGCTATTACCACCTGGCTCGCTCCGGATTTGAATGTTAAGGGGCTTTTGGAACTTTTTGAGAAACTTAGATTATACGGCGCTTTATCCACCTTTAGATCATTGCCTCCGGCATTTTCAATATTTGTGTCTATATCCTGCCAAGCGCCGCTTTGGTCTTTATAATAAATCGGCGCCACATAAGATTTTCCCGAAAGAACTCCATTTGCTTGTTTTACAACCCTTAGGTTGGCTTGACGTTCGCCGGTAAGCTCCACTTCTGCCAAAACCGGCTTTAACTCGGGAACAAAAAGGTTTGGGTAAATAAGCTGAAGAAAGGTAAAGAATAAAAAGGATATCAAAAACCCCAAAGCTCCAGCCTTATGGATAGTCGGCGATTTGGGATTTTGGGACCAATTGTAATAAATTTGAGACTTAGAACGAAGATAGTTATGAACGGGCAACAAAAAAGGGATGTCGGTGCGGGTAGAGTTGTGAAGTTTTTCCGCCTCTTTTTCCAAATCTTCTATAAGTTTTTGTTTAGTTATGTCGTTCATTAA
>JBBIQZ010000010.1:0-22178 GCA_037442065.1 bacterium
TTAATTGCAGAACCAGAAGTAGCTCGGTTAGATAATTAAACTGCTTGACACGGCCCTTGTATCTGTTAATGTTTATTACTAATCATGCTCATTAAAATAAAGGATGTGACGAACAATGGCGGAACAAGATTTCGATTTGCCTTTAAGTGTGCTTTATAGTGACAAAAGGGGGAAACAATGGATAACAAATCCCATAACAGGAATAACGTATTATTCTTTTTGGGATCTGTGGAAAGATGAAATTATATTTGCCAAACTAGACAATAACTTAATACTGCCACTACCAAAAGAGCTATTATGCCAATCTTGCGCAAGGTGTGAAATTTGTTCATCTTTAAATCCAGACTAAGTTTTTCTTTATTAATTATTACGCCAAGCAACCCTCAAACAATGCCGCTTGGTGTTTTTTTATACTTTAGTTTTCTCCTTAAGGCTTTCGATTTTTTTCTGCCATTCGTTCAAATAAAATTTCCTTTTATCATTGTAATGAATTTTTATCATCTGTTCTGTTGTTATAATAGACGGACTTTTTACTAATTTCTTTTTATTTTTTTCTATAATTTTTAATTGCTTATCTTTTAAAAGCTTTTCTAATCTCTTAGAAAAAGGCCAAAGTAACAATTCTAAAAGTTTTTGTTTAAGCCAAAAAATAGGGTTTATTAAAACTTGATTCCTAAATTCCGGTTCCGCATTAGGAAGAAAATTGTAAGCCCATAAATTATGAGCATCGAACTCATAGAAAAAATGGCTGCCGAAAATTGGTTTTATTGTTTTTACCCAGTAAGCTAAATAAATATCTAAAGGCTTTAAAGATACCTCTTTAATATTTAAATTTTTACTCGTTAAAAAAAAGCTAGGACAAATACGATTTTTATTTTTAGGGTTTCTTTTTCTAAAAATATCTAAAATTAAATTAACAAAAGCGCGAACGATCCAAATTTTTCCGGGCGAGGCTATAATCAACAAATCAGCATCTGAATTTTCTTTGGTATTTCCGATTGCCAAACTTTGAGTTATAGCTACTCCCTTAATAAAAGGGACTATTCTTAAAAGAATAATAATTCTTTTGGCTTTTTTCCATTTTTTCTTTGATATGGTTTCCCGTTCTCTTCTTGTTTTTACAATGCCTTTGCGGCCTTTTAAGAAATAAAATTCTCCTTTGCGGCTTATTTCCTTACCGATCATTTTTCTAATATTATTCCTTACCTTTTCTAAATTGCTTGAATTTTGCCATAAATAGAAATGGATTTCCTTTAAGGTTAAAGGGTAGTCAAAGAGGTCAAAAAAACACAGGGTTTTTAAAATCGCTTGCCTTATATCCATACATTAAATAATAACAAATTTATTTTTTATGTTAAAATAAAGGTATGAAACCGATAATTTTTTCCGGAGTTCAGCCTTCGGGAAACCTACATATTGGGAATTACTTAGGCGCAATTAAAAATTGGGTCAATCTTCAAGATACCCATGAAAATATTTTTTGCATCGTTGATTTGCATGCTATAACCGTTCCCCAAGACCCAAAAGAATTAAAAAAAAGAATTTACGAAATAACGAATATTTATTTAGCCGCCGGGATTGATCCTAAAAAATCAACGATTTTTGTACAATCAGAAAGGCCCGAACATTCGGAATTGGCTTGGATTTTAAATTGCTTTACCTACATGGGTGAGTTAAAAAGAATGACGCAATTTAAAGACAAATCAGGTAAAGATCAAGAAAATGTTTCGGTTGGGCTTTTTGATTATCCGGCTTTAATGGCCGCTGATATTTTGCTTTACCAAACAAATTTAGTGCCAGTTGGAAAAGACCAGTATCAGCATATTGAATTAACCCGAACAGTCGCCAAAAGAATAAACAATAAATACGGTAAAATATTCGAGATACCTAAAGCCTACTCGACTAAAGAAAGCATTATGATTGCCGGCTTGGACAATCCTTTAAAGAAGATGGCCAAAAGTGCTAAATCAGAATACAATTACATTGCTTTGCGAGACCCAGAAGATATAGTTAGAAAAAAAGTTCAAAAAGCAGTTACTGATACTGGAACAGAAATAAAATACGATCCCGAAAAAAAACCGGCCATTACCAATCTTTTAAATATTTATAGCTCTTTTTCCGGAAAAACCCCGGAAAAACTTGAAAAAGAATATCAAAGCAAAGGCTATAAAGAATTCAAAGAAGATTTAGCTGAAGTTATTATTTCGTTTACGAAACCTTTCCAAAAAAAGTTAGCCGAACTGGAAAAAGACTCTTCTTATACAGAAAAATTATTAAAAGAGGGGTCTAAAAAATTAGCGCCCCAAGCTTATGAAACTCTTTCTAAAGTTAAAAAAGCTATCGGCTTAGGCCTTTAATTTCCAGCGGCCGGGAATTCTGAAGCTGGCCTATAAGAGCTATAAAAAGTATCTTTTTTTACTAATTGGTCTCCTTTATAAATATTTCTATAAAAAACAGTTTTAAAACTGCCGTCCGGATTCCTTTGAATAACAACCGGTTTTACTATCTCTGCCCTTCTCGAGCCTTTGGTTCCATAAAAATCAAAAGTTAAGCGATTGCCTTTGATATAGGTTTGAATAAGAATGTATTTCCCAGTATCATTTTTAAATCTTAAATCAGGATGAGGCCCGTAAACTGTGGCATCAACGCCGCTTTCTCCCCAAGGCCATAAATAATATTTTACCGCATAACTATGAGCCTTTCTTTCGGTAATGGGGAGCCCAGCTAAAAGAGCGGCTCTAAAAGTGGTGGTAGAAACTTGACAAATACCTCCGCCATATTCCTTTGTTGTTTTCCCGGGTTTAATAACCAGCTCTGGGGCATAACCATTGGCAGCGTTAACTTCCCCTAAATTTTTATTAAAAGAAAATTCCTCATCCGGAGCAATTAAAATATTATTAAATTTTGAAGAACCAACGGTAATATTCTGTTTTCTTGAACTTGAAGATCCTGTAAAATCGCTCTCGCCCCTACTTATTAGTTCAATAATACCTAAATCTAAAATATTATCTTCCCTTACTTGCGCCTTAACGGTTTTAAAAGGCAACAAAACTTCGGTTTCTTTTTTCTTTAAAGCATTTAAGATTCTCTCTACTGAGCTATTTATGTCTAATTCGTCACCATCCTTTGAAGAAGTCAAAACAACTACCTTTTCATTCTGTACTCCCAATGAGGCATTTTGAGGAGCTACGCTTACTTCTTGAGCAATTCCCTTTAGGTATTCAGAAACTTTTTCTTTATCTAATTTAACAGTTATCCCACTATTTAAAAATTGAATAACTCCCGCGTTTTCTAAAAGATTGTCTAAATAAAGCTTTAGTTCATAACTTTTTGCTTGTTTTTTACCATTAATCGGCTCTTCGTTAGTAATACTTAGCCAATTTTGAATTTCTTGCCCGGAAATTTCAGAAACTTTTTCTTTTGCTTTAATGGCAACCCTTGCTTTAAGTATTTCCTCTGCGTCTTTTTTTACTTCTTCTATTTCTTTTAAGTTAGAGTTAGGATAAACAACTTCTTGGGGTAAAGAGATATCTTGGGATGAAAGGTTTGTAAAATAATCTTTTATTAAATACTTAAGAGATGTTTCGTTAACTTGTCTTCCTAACTTTTCCTGAGTTTCTATAACTTTACCGTCTTCAATTTTTAGATCAGAATTTGAGGCTTCCACATTTGCCTCACTTATCACCTTTTGGGTAGCCTTTTCGCTTTCATCTTTTTTCACCGCCATAGGTTCTTCGAAACCAAAAAAAACACTCTCTAATCCTGCCAAAAATTGCTCTTTAAAGCCTCCAGATCTTTGGCTTAAAAAAGTATCGTCAATTGTTTTTTTAATATCAAAATCGGCTCCCAAATCTTTATTAGGAATTTGCCAGGTTTTTTCATCAGTCTTTATTTTAAGTGTCTGCTCACTCCAATTTTGAATTTTTGAAGTTAAAATATCCTGGGCTTCGTCTTTAGTTTTCCCACCTAAATCAACCCCCGCTATATAGGTTTTAGGAAAAAATTTGGAAGCATGAGAAATATTTACAAATAAAGAAACGGCCAATAAAAAAGAAATACCTAAAATAAAAATAATCAAGGTTACTATGCCAACAGTTTTATAAATTTTTATTTTTGTTTTCATCTTAAGAATTATTATTTAAAATTTCTTCAAGAATTTTTTTAGCGAGCTTTTCTCGCTCTTTGGTTAAATCTTTATCATGGGCTAACCTTAGCCAAACGGCATCACCCTCTTTTACATCATCGGGAAGCTTATCTTTCGGCCAATAAACCGTTTGGTGATCCTTTAGTATTATCACTGCTTTTTCTTCTTCAAACCTATCAACGACACCATTTATGGAAAATTCTTTTTCTGGCTCATTGATATTCATTTTATAAAACTTTTTCCAAAGCAGGGATAATTTGCTTTTTTCTAGAAACGATCCCTGAAACTTCTAAATAATTTTCTTTTTTAATAACCTTGCCGAACGCCTTTTCTATTAATTGCTCTTCCTCTTTTGAGGTTATTATAAAATAAGCTTTTTGATTAATAATGTCTATTGCTGAAAATAACAAATAAGAAAGCGCTTCTTTGGCTTTTTTATCGCTTAAGGTCTTAATAATCTCTTCTTTCCTTGCTAGCACAGGATTTGGATCAACGGTTTCAAAAACCCCAACGCCAACTTTGCTGCCCTTCATAGAAAATTCTTTATAATCAGCATTTATAATATCGTTAGCGGAAATGCCTGTTAAATCAGATTTTTCTTTAAACATTTCGTGAGCAAGTTCATCAATACTTAAATTGGAAACGGTGTTTAAAAAATCAGCTGCTTCTTTGTCTTTAATAGTTGAAGTTGGAGAAGTAAATTTTAAAGTATCAGAAATAATTCCGGCCAAAAGAATACTGGCAATATTTTTGGAAAGGTTAATATTTTTTTCTCTAAAAAGCTGGGTAACAATTGTTGAAGTAGAACCAACGGGCTTTATTATAACCGAAATGGGATTGGGAGTTGAAAGTCCTCCAAGTTTATGATGATCAAAAATACCAATAATTTCTTCAGTTTTTATATCATCTGATGTTTGCGAGGGCTCGTTATGATCTACTAAAATAACTTGTTTTTCTTCGGAAGGAATTAATTCTGGCGTATTAAAACCAAACTTTTCTAAAACAAATTTGGTCTCTTTATTAATTTTGCTAGCAATAGCGGGAACACAGTCTTCACCCTGAGACTTCTTAAGCTCCGCTAGAGCGATAGCCGAAACTACAGAATCAGTATCCGGGTTTTTGTGGCCTACAATATAAGTTTTCATATTTCTCCTTAAAATCATTGTAAGAAATTTTTGTAAAATTTTAAACCCTGATTAATTTTCCCTTTTTAAATATTCATTCTGAAGACTGGCTATTATTAAACCTATAAACAAAAAAAGAGGATAAATAGTCGCTGTATCTGACCAAGTATGAAGGAATAAATTATTCAAAGACAAACCTGAAAGGCTACTCAAAAGGCCTAAAGAAAACATTTTGTAAAAATTATCCTTAACACTTTTAAAAATTCCTTTAAGCTCTTTAAAAAGAGAAAATAAAATAAAAACAAATATTAAAAATCCTAAAACGCCCAATTCTATCATGACCTGCAAGTAGCCGTTTTCTGAAATGATAGTTTCGTTAGAAAATTTAGAAGCCGGCCCGGCCGATCCTATACCAAGGCCTAAAGGATTTTTTAAAGCAATATTAAAACTTTTGGAAAAAGCCTCATTATGAGCTACAGTTGAACCAAACAAGGCGTTATCCCTCACTTCACCATGAAGTAGCAAGGTTTGAAAAGTTTTAACTTGAAAAAGAGCAAAAACGGCAATAACTCCGGCTAAAATAATAATGACAGTCGGTAAAACAACATATATTTTTTTCTTAGCCTTTAAGAAGGCGGTAATAAAAATTGTAAACATTACCGCTAACCAAGCGCCCCTTGAATAAGTAGCAATAAGCGCCGCTAAAGCCAAAACAAGGATCAAGATTACTAATATCTTTTTTCTTCCTTTAAGAAATAAAAGAGTAGAAAAGAGAAGACCTATAACTAAAACTAAGTAAGAAGAAAATTGCAGTGATCCCGGAAATGTTGATTGTATTCGATAAAAATTAGATAAAGATGGGTTTACAGCCTCGTAAGTTGAGATGATACCTGTTTTTAAATAATCGCCTAAACTAGGACTGTAGCCAAATCTAAGCATAAATGAAGGCGGTAAGAAAGAAACTTGAAGAAGCCCGAATAAAATTGCAATTATTGCCCCACCTAAAAATATGTAAAAGAAAGTTTTAATGTCTTTTTTGTTAAGAGCAGAAAACCTTCCTGCAAAATAAAATAAGAAAAATTCTAAATCATATCTTAGGCCGGCTAGCTTTGAAGACAACCCTCCGGGAAAAATTAGAAAATATAAAATAGTTAGGACCGAAAAAGCTATAATTAATTTATCTAAAATTGAAAAAGAAATTTTAAATTTTTCTTCTCTAAATCTTAAAAAAAGAAAAAGAAAAAGGAAGATAAGCAAAGCTTCTTTCCATAAAGAAAGAACAAAAAATTGGCCGGAAGATAAGTTAAATTCAAAACGGGCAAAGGTTAAAAGAAAAGCCTGAAATGGCAAAATTATTAAAAATAAGCATATGATAAAAAATGGCATCCCTTTAAATAACTCTTTAGTTCTTTCCAATTAAAACCTCCTTGTAAACATTAAGTGTCTCCTTAGCCATTTTCTCCCAAGAATATTTTTTAATCTGTTCTAACCCTTTTTCCATAAAACTCTTTTTAAGCCTTTCATTAGTTAGAATCATATTTATTTTTTCTGCAATATCCTTAGGGCTTTTAGGGTCAAAGTATAAAGCTGAATCTCCCAAGATTTCTGGCAAGCAAGAATAATTAGATGAAGCTACAGGCACACCCTGGGACATTGCTTCCAGCGGCGGGAGCCCAAATCCTTCACTAAATGATGGAAAAACGTAAAGAGCAGCTTTTTTGTAGAGATAATATAACTGCCTATCTACTACAAAATCAGTAAAAACTACTCTTTCTTTAAAATTTAAATTTTGAACAATCTTTTTTATTCTTTCTGAAAATTCATCTATCTTCCCGACCAAGGCCAAAGAAATATTGCCGGATAAAAATTTTAAAGAATAAACTAAATTCTCTAAATTTTTATGAGGGTAGGCATTCCCCACATATAAAAGAAAGGGTTGTTTAAGGTTAAACTTTTCTAAAATTTTATCATCTTCTGGAATTATTGATAGCTTTGAGGAAGGCCCACCTTCATAAGTTACAACGATTTTTTCTTTAGGAATTTTAAAATTATTTGCTATTTCTTCTTTAGTAAACTTTGAAGGAGTTATAATTTTAAAGGATTTTTTTACGGCATTCTTTATAATCATTTTATATACTAAGTGCTTTAAATTATAAGTTAGGAAACTTTTAGTAGAAGCTCTGTTGGTTTTATGACGATGCAGGGTTAAATCGTGAATCGTTACAATAAATTTACCTTTATATAAAATAGGTACGTTAAAATGAGGAAAATGCATTAAGTCTAGATTTAATGAATCTAAAAGTTTGGGAAATTTTATCTGCTCGACTAATCCATACCAATGGAAATCCGCCAAAACTTTTTTAAAATTTGAACCTGGCATCTTAAAGGATTCAAACTCGCTTTTTTTAAGCATTATAAAATATTCGTTTTCTTGATCTAGCTTAGCTAGATTTTCTACTAAATTAAAAGTGTAGCGACCGATTCCGGTAGCTTTAATCATCCTTGCATCAATCCCGATCTTCATAGATTTATCTTACCTCAAATAGCTGTAAAATTGTACCATCCGGCAGACTATAATTTTGAACATCTTTTAGTTCGCCATTTATTTTTAAGCTCTTCTGAACATTTTCAATATCTTTAAGGGATTCTCTTCTTATGGAAACAAAATCTCCCCTTTGAATTTCTTGGTAATTAATCAAGGGAACTTTATAAAGTCTTGAATAATAAGAAATACCCCAATTATTAAACCATATACTATCTAAACCGGTAAAAAATAACCTGGCCTTTTTAGAAGATACTTGCTTAATTAAATCTTCTTGACGCCAATTTTCTTTTTGGGGAGGACCTACAATATAACCATGCTGAGCATAAACCACAATTCTAGCGTTAAATAATTTAAAACTGATCTCTTTAGGAATTAAGACTGTGCCGAAACTTATAGTATAAAATGTTAGGACTGAAAAAAGAATTATAAAAATAGAAAACAGGTTTTTAAACACTTTGTTTTTAAAAAAATCAATCCAAAAAACAGAGATTAATGCTACAAAAGGTACTAAAGGAAAGATATATCTTGCATCTTTATTAGGCAAGGTATTTAAAAGACGTGTAAAATTATCCTGACGATTACTTCTAAAACCTATAACTACTGGGTAGTCTTTAATGTAAGGCAAAAAGTTTGATATTTCACCAACATCAATCTGGATATCACTGTCAGTAAAAACAAATATCTTTTGTCGAGGCCTTAAAGCCAGTTTTTAAGGCTTCACTATAACCTTTATTTATTTTATGGTTAACTAAATATAAATTTGTAACTTTCCTTTTAAAATCTTCAACTATTTTTCTTGTTTTGTCCCTTGAACCATCATTTACAATAATAATTTCATAATCATTGCTAATTTTATTTAAGGATTTATTAACATTTTGGATAAATTTTTTTATATTTTCTTCCTCGTCAAAAGCAGGAGCAAAAAAGAAATAGAACTAGACATTGCCTTTCTCTTTTCCCAAAACCATGTTCTCTAAGACTACTAGCAGTCCGACAGCTATCCAAATATGAGTAACATAAAGAGTTGAAAATGTTTGATATTGTATTGCAAAACCTATAAGGACTGCTAAAAAACTTAAAAGCAAAACCCTTATATAAGAATCATTGGTCTTTAAAAATGCTATTATCCCTTTTATGAATATATATCCTAAAGCAAAAATTAAGATTAAAAACCCTAAGACTCCGGTTTCGGCTAAAACTTCTAAAGGTTCATTATTTACTATAGGCCACCCTCCTTCAGGAACGCTTGAGGAATAATTGCTAATATATGGACCGAAGTTTCCTGCGCCGATTCCTAAAATTGGGTGCTTTAGAAAAATTTCAAAAGCAAGATTACGAGCCTTTGTTCTTCCTTCTACTGATTCTCCTTGTGAAACATTTAGGGATTGTTGTGATAAATTCTCGACGCCCACAGAAACATCACGATTGGTAATGAATGTTGAAATACCGATAGAAAAAACAGCTAAAAAAATAGCTAAAATAATTGTTGAGATAATATAAATTCCTTTTTTGGTATTCCATTCCCTAAACGCCGTGATTAAAAATATAATAAAGATCGCAATAGATGAAGCAAAACCTCCCCTGGATACAGTTAAAACTAAATCAAAAATTATAAGAAATATTGCTAAAAGATACCGCTTAGATATCTCTTTTTTTCTTAATGCTAAACCTAAAAAGATACTAAAGGGGATAATTAAAAAACTGGCAAAATATAAAGGCTCAAGAGCTGTTGATTGAATTCTCGGAAAACCAAAAACCGTATTAGTGTAGATCGGTTTTAAGCCTGTCAACCATAAAGGGACATTAAAACTATCGGCGACAAATTGATATATTCCAAATAAACAGACCGTTACAGTAGACCAAAAGAATACCTTCTCAATTTTTCTTAGTTGCTCTTTTTCTTTAACAAGATTAATAACTAAAAAGTATACTAAAAAAACAAAGCTAGTAAACACAAAAACCATTAGTGATCTTTTAATGTTTAAGGCTTGAGTAAAAGACAATAAAACAACTGCCAAATAGAGAAGCAGTAAAATTAAAGATTTATCAAAAAACATCTTTTGTTTCTTTTTTATAATATTTACTAAAAAAGCCAGAAAAAGAGAAACAGCGATTATTTGGCTAATTCTTATAGTAATACCCCCTAAAAAAGGTAAGTCATATGATGGTATTCTTTCAAAGGGCAAAAAGAATATCAATAAAAAAATACCTATTTTATAATTTTCTAAAAAATAATAAGTTAAAGCTAAAGTTGCTGCTATTAAACTAAGAATAATAATCATTAATTCTTTTTTTCTAGCCTTTTTATGTCTTCATCTACCATCATCTCTACCAGTTCCTTAAAAGAAACTTCAGGCTCCCACCCCAAAATCTTTCTCGCCTTACTGGAATCAGATATTAAATGCTCTACCTCGGCCGGCCTAAAAAACTCTTTATCGATTTTGACATATTTTTCCCAATCTAAACCTACATGGTTGAAAGCTATTTCTACAAATTCTTTAACTGAGTGAGCTTCTCCTGTACCAACCACATAATCATCGGGTTTTTCTTGTTGAAGCATCA
The DNA here is from genome assembly GCA_037442065.1 of bacterium. Classification (GTDB taxonomy): domain Bacteria; phylum Patescibacteriota; class CPR2_A; order CG2-30-33-46; family CG2-30-33-46; genus JBBIQZ01. The sequence goes on from JBBIQZ010000010.1 coordinate 10,376, forward strand.
ACCACATTGCTTTTATATAATCACCGGCAAACCCCCAATCTCTTTTAGAATCTAAATTACCAAGTTTTAAATCCTTAGAAAGTCCAAGTTTAATCTTGGCTACCCCATCTGATATTTTACGAGTCACAAATTCTAATCCTCTTCTGGGTGATTCGTGATTAAATAAGATCCCCGAACAAACAAATAGATTAAAGCTTTCTCTATAATTTACGGTTATAAAATGTCCGTAAACTTTAGCGACTCCGTAAGGACTCCTTGGGTAAAATGGAGTTTTTTCTGATTGTGGAATCTCCTGCACTTTTCCAAACATTTCCGAAGAAGAAGCTTGGTAAAATTTAGCTTTAGGAACAACTACTCTCATGGCCTCAAGCATTCTGGTAACCCCTAAGGCTGTAAATTCCCCTGTTAAAACTGGTTGATTCCAAGAAGTAGGAACAAAACTTTGAGCAGCTAAATTATAAATTTCGTCTGGTTGGGTTTTGGTCATAATTTCTGTTAAAGAAGAAAGGTCTAATAAATCTCCTTGAAGAAGATTTATTCTATCTTTTAAATGATCAACCCTTAAAAGAGTTTCGGTTGATGAACGCCTAACCATTCCAAAAACTTCATAATTTTTATCTAACAGAAATTCGGCCAGATAAGACCCGTCTTGGCCAGTTATTCCGGTTATTAAAGCTCTTTTTTTCGCTAACGGCATAAAAACTCCTTATATAAATATAAGATATCTTACCAATTTTCCCCTGTTGATTCAACTTACAAATTCTTTTCCCGCCAATAATCCAAGGTATCTTTTAAAGTCTTTTCTAACGGGATTTCCGGCTTCCATCCAGTCGCTTTTTTAAATTTTGAGTAATCAGAAGATAAAATTGGTATATCAGAAGGGCGTAAAAATTCCTTATTAACCTTAACTTTAATTTTGACCTTGGCATTTTTTAATAAAGTAGTAAGAATATCCGCCATTTTATAGGCTTTTCTGGAAGAAAGATTATAAACCCCTCCAGCCTTGCATTTTTTGATAGCTAAAAAATATGCTCGGCAAATATCCCTAACATCGGTAAAATCTCTTTTAGCATCGAGGTTGCCTACTTCAATTACTGGCGGTTTTATTCCTTTTTCTATTTCAATAATCTGTTTTACAAAAGACGGAATTGCAAAATTGCCTTGCTGACGAGGACCAATATGGTTTAAGGGTCTTAAAATAACAACCGGGATTTGATAGTTTAAAAAATACTGCAAACCTAAAAATTCTTGGAATAATTTAGAAACCGCATAAGGATTATTAGGCCTTAAGGGATTTTTTTCGGTTAAGGGAACCTCGTTTGGTTTAACAGCTCCGTAAACTTGGCCGGAGCTTATAGTAATAATTTTTGTTTTTGGATTTTGAGCCTTTACCGCTTCTAGAATATTAAACTGGCTAATCATATTATTGGTTAAAATTTCTTGAGAAATTTTCCAAGAATCACCTGGAGCCGACAGTGCTGCTAAATGAACAATCGCATCTGGTTTTGATTTTTTAACAATGTCTAAAACAAATTTTTTATCTTTTAGATCACCTACAAATACCCACTTTTTATAATCAGGAAAAGCTAATCTAAAATCTTCTTGGACTTCCCCAAAACCAGTACCAAAAATGTTAATATCTTTTTTGTCTCTCAAATATTCTGATAGATAAAAACCAACAAATCCGGTTGCGCCAGTAATTAAAATTCTCATTTTTCTCCCTTCTGTTTTTGCCATTATATCACAGGCTTTTATTTATTTTGATTTACCTTCTCAAACACCTCAACAAGCTTTCTGGCACTTTTAACCCAAGCAAATTTTTTAATTTGACTCATACCGTTTTCAATCATCTGCTTTTTTAAATCTGGGTTATTTAAAACTTTTAAAATGGCCTCTTTTATTTCATTGGTGTCTTTAGGGTCAACTAGGATAGCGGCGTCTCCGGCTACTTCGGGCATAGAAGATGTGTTTGAAGTTATAACTGGCACTTCACAAGCCATAGCTTCTAGTATAGGAATGCCAAAACCTTCATAAAAAGAAGGGTAAAGAAAAAGACTGGCGCCAGAATATAAAGAAGGAAGATCTTCTTCTGGGACATAACCTGTTTTTATAATTTTTAAGCCTTCTTTTTGAGCTTCTTTAATTGTTTCAAGAAGGTTTTCGTCTTGCCAGCCTTTTCCTCCAGCTAGAACTAGGCAGTATTCATCTTTTATAGAAGAAGGGAGTAGGGAATAGGCTTTAACAATCCCGGAAACATTCTTTCGAGGTTCCAAAGTAGAGGTAAAAAGAAGATACTTACCCTTAATATTGTATCTCTGCTTTACTTTTTGGATTTTTTCTTGAGGAGATTTTTGAAAAAGCTCCTGGTCAAAAGACGGATAAATAATTGTTATTTTCCCCGGATTCACCTTATAATTTTCTATAATTTCTTTTTTTGAATTTTCAGAAATTGTTATAATATGTTTTGATTTTTCAATCGATCTCGGCATATTTTTAGTTAAAAACTTAACATTTTTTTGTTCGCCATATTGAGGAAATTTTAAATAAGATAAATCGTAAATAACAATTATGCTTTTACTTTTAAAAATCGGCCAGCGAACAAAATTGGAAAAGAAAAAAATATCAGGGGCTTTTAAAAACAAATTTAGAGGAACTTTAATCCCTAATTTAAAAAGTTTTGTATAAACCCTAATCGGAAAATGAATAAATTTGAATTTAAAATTTGCTGTTCTTAAATGATTTAAATTACTAGTATCTAAAAAAAATTTCCAAATCACCAGCTTATAATCATTCTTAAAATCAATACTTTCTAAAGCCTTAATAATATGGTAGGTATAGTACCCAACTCCTGTTTTATTTTTTAATATTGGTTGACTATCAATAGCAATTTTCATTTCCCTGGCCTCAATATCTCTTTTAAAGACCCCCAGAAATAGTTTTTATAAAAATTAAAAAGACTTTTAAATGGCTTAGGAGAATAGTTTTTATAAACAAAGTTTCTAAACTTTATATTAGTATCTGATTTTATGGAAAATAATGATTTTATAAAAAGGGTGAAATTTAACTTCTTGCCATATTTTATATTGCCGCAAGATTCTGCATTATTATAAACAATGCTTTTGCCGCTTACTATCAAATTATAGCCATTCTTTTTTGCCCTCATTGAAAATTCTAAGTCGCCGAAATATTGAGGAACTTTTTTTGCGTTATAAAAACCAATTTTCTTAAAAACTTCTTGCTTTATCAAAACCCCCATTCCGGTAAGCCAGTCAGCATTAAAAATAGATTGTTTGTCATCTAAATTATGATTAAATTCCCCCCGTTTCCAATCAACAATCCCACCATAATACCAAAGTTTTTGGGTTCCTTCTTCATAGATTTTTGAACCAATAAGACTGTTAGGATACTCCTTGGCGCACTCTATTAATTTCGTTAAAAAATCCGGCGCAACCTCAACATCGTTATTAATTGTTACAATATAATCTGCTTTGTTTTTTAAAGCTTCTTTAACGCCAAGGTTAGTAGCCGCCGACCACCAAAGATTGCCATCGCCTTTTAAAATAATAACTTTGGGATATTTTTCTTTGATGATTTCGGCTGAATTGTCGGTTGAACCATCATCTATAATAATTATTTCAAAATTGGGATAAGAAACTTTTTCTAAAGACTTTAAAAACTTTAAAGTGTAGGAAATTCCATCATGAATAGGAGTAACTATTGAAACTTTAGGATAATCCATTATTAACTTCCTTTATAACCTCTTTGTAAACATTAAGTGTTTCTTGTGCTGTCTTTCTCCATGAGAATTTTTTAAGCTGTTTGGTGCCTTTTAGTTTTAAGTTTTCTCTTAAATTATTATTATAAACTATCCTTTTAACTGTTTCTCTTATTGAATTTTCATCGCTGGGATCAAAATACAAAGCTGCATCTCCCCCTACTTCTGGAAGAGAACTTTTATTGCTGGCGGCTACCGGACATCTACAAGAAAAAGCCTCTAGAATAGGGATACCAAAACCTTCATAAAGCGAGGGAAAAACAAAAACAATAGCCTTACTGTATAAATAAGAAAGGGTCTTGTCATTATTTATATCAAGATGAATGATTTTGTTTTGGATCTGTAATTTATCAAAAATATTTACCTCTTCCACTGTAAATTTTTTGCCACCAGCGCAAACTAGACTTAACCCCTCACCCTCTCTTAATAATGGCGCTATAGACTTTACAAAGATTACAAAATTCTTATAGAGATGCCTATCACCAACAAACAAAATGTACTTTTTGGGCAACCTAATGTTCTTTAAATTATATTCTTCATCACCCATCTTCAATGAACTGCCAAGATATATAACGCTTATCTTGTCTTTTTTTATACCGTAAAATTTTATAATATCTTTTTTGGTATTTTGAGAAATAGCAATAATTTTAGTCGCTTTTTCTGCTAGAATTTTTTTATTCTTCGCTGTTTGGTCATCTTTAGGAAACATCTCCGGATAGATTTCGTGAATCATGTCATAAACCGTTAAAACGAATGGTTTATTATTTAAATATTCTAAAAAGTAAGGATCATAATAGGTTGGATGAAAAACATCAAAATTTTGTCTTTTTAACGCTTTTACGTTTTTTTGAAAATTTATTTTTTTTAGAAGACTTAAAAATCTACCTTTTCCTTTAAAATCTTTATCATCTAAAAAGGAAATAAATTTCATTAAAACCTTCTTTTCTAAATAATCGTTAGGGAAAAACGAAGAAGGAATATTATAAGAAATCTCCTCGCTTCCCTTAAAGCTATTCATTAATTCAAAAAATAAACGTGAGATACCGCCATATCTTTGAAGTGTAAATATTTGATTATCATATAAAACTCGTATCATTTTTGTAAAAGTTTTTTTATATACTCGTGATCTTTCCAAGTTAAGCTTTCTAGTTTAATATCTTTTTCTAACCCCGTTTTTGCTAAAACTTTATCAACAAAATTCTGCTTGCTAAAAGGATTAAAATCTAACTTCTTTCTGCTAAGCAGATGAACGGTTGAGCCGTTTGAATAAAAAGAAAGATTGAAACTTTTACCAAGTATCTTTAAACTTTCGGGCGTGTAAAAAGAAATATGCTGGCCGGTTTCTGGAGAAAGATACCACCAACTATCAATTTTCTCGGATGGCTCAAGCTCTGTAGAAAACAAAATAGAGGATGAATAATTAAGCATTTCTTCAACCCCTTTTCGCGGATCTTCTAAATGCTCAAATAATTCAAAGGCAGTTAATAATTCAAATTTTCTGTCTTCTTCTTTTAAATCAGAAACGTCAAAGAATTCAGCAAATAGATTGTCACAATAGACATCCTGACGATAAAAGTTAAACCCTTTATCTCGCATAATACGAACAAATAATCCATAGCCGCCACCAAAATCAATAAATTTAGAATGAATATTGAATGCCTTTTTGATAATCTTTTCGGTAAGATTACTTAAATGGATATTCCGTGAAACAAGCCCCACATCTAACAAACTAATTGCATGGCTATAGGCCTCTTTAAGCCAATAGGGTTTATCAGTTTGCATAAATCCACAAGAGGGGCATTTAAAATAATCAACATTATACTTGCCTAAAACTTTCTTTGCAAAAATCTTTTTAGTTACTTTTCCGCAAACCTTACAATTCATACAATCCATCCTTTTTATTAAAATTATTAATTGCTTTGCTAATAAAATCTCTCATGGCTAGAGAAAAATTTTCTTGAGAAAATTCCTTTAAGGCGAATTTTTGACAGACAGAAATTTGTTTTTTTAATTTTAATTTATCCATTTTGTAAGCACTTAAGATAGCCTTTTCTATATCTTCCTTAACGCATTTTTTTAAAATGATACCACTTTCTTTCGGTAAGGATATTCCCGTATTTAGGCTTAATATTGGGAATAACCCAAGTTTAAGACATAAAACCGCAGAAGAAGATATTCCTTCGCTTAAGGAAGGAGCAATAAAGCAAAAACATTTTTTGATAATATTTTTAAACTCTTGGCTTTCTATATCCAGAAAATCAAAGTAATTTATATTTGGCAGCTTTAATTCTTTGCTATATGCCTCTAAGAAATCCGCTTCAACTTTCCCCACTATATTAAGTTTTAAGTTCTTGTTTTTAGAGAAAATTTCTAGAAGCAAGTCTAAGTTTCTAAGAGCTGCTCCGTTAGGATAGAACCAAAGAAACTCCCTCTCTTCAAGTAAAAAATCATCTTTCGTTTTTACATTTTTAAGGACTGGGGAAGTAACATTTATCTTGGTAAATTTTCCTCTAATACTTTTGGGGTAAGTATTTAAAGTTATGTCATTCCCTATCAAAGAACAAAAATTAGCTTCTTTTATTGATCTTTCTATTTCCTTTAAATCAATGATAATCCTTTGAGGAGAAACATCCCTTTTTTTTGATCTTATTTCTTCAATCTTTGCTAATTCAACTTGGTTGTGATAACGGGGGTAGCTGCCGGTTAAATGAAGAATCTTTAACGTTTTTGGACCTAAAAGATGTAAAAACCTTTGCAGGTTTGAATGAATATCAAAAATAATATCGTAATTTTTAGAAGGTATAAAGTTTTTGTCGGTCCAATCAATAACATCTACATCAAATCCTAACTTTAAAAATATTTGGGCAATTTCAAAACATTCCCATCTATTTGAATGAACATTTTTTACTCCCAATTTAAACGGTTCTAAAAGATAAGAAAATAAAACTATGCCTTGTTTTTTTAAAAGAGGGCTTTTAAAAGATATTAAATCTTTTTCTGGCCTTAATATGCTAGTTAACTTCCTTTTTAATCTTTTAAAAACCATACATTTGATTTAGAAAACTTAATTATTTATTATTTTCATTTTTTAACTTAAAGATGTGCATTTCTAAAAAGCACGTTTTTCTAAAACGCAGGCATGAATATGATTATGGAAAAAGGGGATCTTCTTAAATAATTCATTTAAAGAGCTCCCAAATCTTCCAGTTTTAAACTCCCAATTTTCAAATTTTACAAGCCCTGGATAAGTATGATACAAACCATCAATATGGCTTATGGGAAGACTTTTTTTAATAATAAATCCTGCCTCCCGGCACTCTTTTTCGAATTCTTTCTTAGTCATTCTATATTCATAGAATTGTCCAATTTCCGGATAAACATGATATTTAAGATTCGACCTGTTTTTTTCACTTGGCTCTAATTGTCTCTTTCCAAGGATTTTACGAACATTATTAGAACGCTTAAAAGCTACTATTCCTAAAGCGCTTCTTAAAAAATAAGAGCTTCTTCGTATAATATTAAAACTTGGCACAGTAATTATTGCTGTTCCTCCTGGTTTTAACATGTCATAAAGAGCTTTAAGCGGCGCATTCGGCCCACTTGGAAAATGTTCCACAACGCCATAGGCCGCTACTACATCAAAAAAATCTTTAGGGTATGGTTTTTCTAAAATATTGCCCTTAATAATATTAAGTTCGGGATATAATTTATTTATGTTCTTAACTGCTCTTTCATTTAACTCAATACCATAAATATTTTTAAAACCTAAGTCATACAAATATTTAACAACTCTGCCGTTACCGCAGCCTGCCTCAAGGATTTTTGCATTTTTCTGTTTTATATTATCTATTGTAAGCTTAACTGCATCATCTCTTTTGCATGAGTCTAATAAATATTCAAATTCTTTTGGATCCCAAGTAAATTCTATACTCTCCATAATTTTTCTATCCTTTTTGCCGTTTAATAACGTATTGTTTAAAAATATTTAATATTTCTCTATCTTCATCCTTAAAAAATCCCAACGCTAAATAAATCAAAGGAAAAATAAAAACCGACAAGGCCATAAGCAAAAGGGTTAAAAATATATTTGAAGCAAACCTAGTTAAAAAAGAAGTTAAAACAAACTGAATTACTCCAACGGCTAATATTTTGCTGTAAATTTTCCAATATTCTAAACCTGATAAATTTAAAAGTTTTCTTTCCATATAGACAATGGCCAAAGGCACCGAAATAATAACACTTATAAAATAAGCCCAAGCAACGCCGATTATGCCAAAGGGTTTAGCTAACACAAAAATTAAAACTACATTTAAAACTGCAGTAAGCCAGGAAAAAAAAGCGTTAATTTTAACTCTTCCTAAACCGTAACTAATATTCCATAAGGTTCCATTAATACTTAAAAGGTAATAAGTAGCAACCAAAATCATCATTACTGTGGTACTGGCTTGGGCAAAATCTTTCCCCAGCCAATATAATAAAAATTTTCCTGAGAAAACAAACAAAGGCACACTCAACATTGTAGAGACAATCAAAACAAGTTTTGATCCTTTAAAATACAAGGTTTTTAATTTATCCGTCTCATTGTTACCGGCTAGGGTAGAAGAAACCGGAAAAACGATATTAACCATTGCGGTAATCAACCCCTGAATTTTAACCGCAATGTTCCCGGGAACAACATAAAAAGCGATAACTGTAACGCTGATTAAAGAACCTATTAAAAATTTATCCAAGTTAAAAACAATTAAACCGGAAAGTGAAGCTACAAGGGCTAGGCTTCCGAAACTAAAAAGCATTAAAAAAGTTTTTTTATCAAAAGAAGGCCTTATTTTTAAAAAAGGGAGAAGCTTTTTAGAAACTATAACATAAACAACAATACTTATAATACTTACGGTCAAGTTAAAAATAATGAGTTCCTTAAGCCAAAAACCGGCATATAAAAGACTAACCGTTCCAAGAGTAGTTAAAGTTCCGATTATCATGCTTATTTTCGTGGAGATATCAAATCTCTGCAAAGCCTTAGGAACACAAGCAAAAGCACCTAAAACCATATTCAAAAGAAGGCCTAAAGAGGCCACATAAAAGGCAAATTTTGTAATTTCAATTAAATGCGGGGGAACATTTAAAATCTTTACCGCCAATGAATTAGAAAATGAAAAAAGGGCTGCTCCACCAATAATCCCCATAGTAATATAAACTAAAAGGGTGGAATTTATTATTTTATTAATCCTTCCGTAATCCTTTTTGGCGTATTCTTCAGAAATATATTTAATAGCCGCGTTAGTAAACCCGAGATCCAAAAAAGCCAAAAAGCCCAAAACAACAGTTACTAAAGCTAAAATACCGTAAGCATCGGTACCTAATTTTCTAATTATAAAAGGAGTAGCCAAAAGAGAAAGAAGTATGGGCCATGCAAACTCCAAAATACCAAATAAAGAATTTTTAATTGTCTTTTTTGCTAGATCCAAAAAATCTCCTAATTATTTTCTTCGGCTTCGCGATAATTAATATACCAATCAACAGTCTTCTTAAGCCCCTCGTCAAAACCCACTTTCGCCTCAAAGCCAAACTCTTTTTTTGCTCTTGAGGTATCAAGCATTCTTCTTGGCTGACCATCAGGTTTAGTTTTATCCCAAACGATTTTACCTTTAAAATTCATAATCTTAGCGATTTTTAGAACTAAGTCTTTTATAGAAATTTCAAACCCAGCCCCTAAATTTACCGGCTCTGATTTATTATATTTTTCGGTCGCTAAAATAATCGCCCGGGCAGCATCTTCTACAAATAAAAATTCCCGGGTTGCTTTTCCGGTTCCCCAAACAACAACTTTGTCTTCGTTTTTTTCTATAGCATCATAGAACTTTTTTATTAAAGCGGGGATAACATGAGAAGATTCGGGGTTAAAATTGTCTCTTGGTCCGTAAAGATTAACTGGCAATAAAAATATTGAATTAAACCCGTATTGCTGACGATAAGCTTGTGATTGAACTAGGGCCATTTTTTTTGCCAAGCCATAAGGAGCGTTGGTCTCTTCTGGATAGCCATTCCAAAGGTTTTCTTCTTTAAAAGGAACAGGAGTAAATTTTGGATAACAACAAATTGTTCCTAGAGCCGTAAACTTTTCTACTCCGAACTGCCTGGCGTATTCCATTAACTCCACACCCATTATTAAATTATCGTAAAAAAATTCTCCTGGATGAGCTCTATTTGCTCCGATCCCGCCAACTTTAGCGGCTAAATGAATAACAATATGGGGCTTAACTTTTTCATAAATTTCAACAATGGTTTCTCTTTTTGTTAAGTCATATTCGGGAAAACAAGGCACAAAAATTTCTTTTGGTCTATAATCTTTTAATTGCTCTACAATATAAGAACCTAAAAAACCAGCCCCACCGGTAACGACAATTTTTTTATTTTCTATAAAATACATAATTTTTATTTAGAAGCTAGCTTCTTCTGCCATTCCCAGGCTGTTTTAATAATTGTTTTTAAATCGCTGTATTTGGGCTTCCAGTTTAACAATTTTTTAGCTTTATAAGATGAAGCTACCAATTTTGCTGGATCGCCCGGCCTTCTCTTAGAATATTTTACTTTAAAATCTATACCGGTAACTTCTTTGACTTTCTTTAAAACATCTAGCACGGAATCTCCCTTCTCGTTTCCTAGATTGAAAACATCTGATTTTTTATATTTTAGCAGGAATTTTAAAGCTTTGATATGGGCATTGGCCAAATCTGTAACATGGATATAATCTCTAATACAGGTGCCGTCTTTTGTTTTATAGTCAGTGCCAAAAACTTCTAGCAGGGGGATTTTAGAAGAAGCTGCTAACATTGCTTTGGTTATTAAATGTGTTTTATTTTTATGATCTGGACCCAAAAACCCCTCGGGATCGGCGCCGGCAGCATTAAAATATCGCAAAGAAACCGATTTTATTCCGTAGGCTATATCATAAAATTTAAGCATTCCTTCAACTATTCTTTTTGTTTCGCCGTAAGTATTGATTGGCAAAAGTTGGACTTCTTCTTTGACGGGAACTTTTTTAGGCTCGCCATAAACAGCCGCCGAAGAAGAAAAAATCAAATATTTAACCTTATAGTTTTTCATTGCCTCTAATAAATTGAGGCTTGTTAAAACATTGTTTTTATAAAAATCCCCCGGCCGTTCCATAGATTCGCCTGCTTCAATAGAAGCGGCAAAATGAATAACGGCTTGGGGGTTATATTTTTTAAGGGTTTGGTTTAATTTTTTCTCGTCTAATAAATCTCCAACTACTAATTTGGCCGGAGGAAGAACTGCCCACTTATGACCAGAAGATAAGTTATCATAAACTATAACTTTTAAACCTGTTTTTAATAATTCTTTAACAGTGTGACTACCAATATAACCGGCGCCGCCTGTAACTAAAAATTTTTCCACAAATACCTTTAATTAACTTCTTAATAATAGCAAAAAATGGCTTTTTAAAAAAGTGGGTGCTAGAAACTTAAATTAGTTATTTTTAAAGCGGGCCTAAGGGCAAAGTTTGGTCTAAAGCCCAATAATATTCTAAATTATCATCAGTAACGGCGTTTAATACAAGAGCTGCTTCCGGAGAGAGTCCGGAAACTCTACCAGTAGAAGGACTAGGACCATATTCAATAATTGAAGCAATGACTTTTTTATTGTTGGCCGGATTTATTACTAATACTTTTTTTCGATAATACCAACTTTTAGAAGCATAAATCGGTTGACCGTGAAGACTAGTATAATTCCAACGCATATTAATATAATACACTTCGTCGGCAACCGGTGGTGGAGTTCCCCAAGCGCCATAACCGCAACCGCCGGAAGTCTGCCAGGCCATACCATTTTGAGCTAAAAGAGGAGTCCCTGAAATACTATAATGAGAAGATGATGATTCTTGGCATCCAGACAAAGAAAGATGTTGTTCCCAGCCGGTTTTCCCAGAATAAGCTGGCATAGGAACACCTTCTAAAGTCTCTCCTCCACCAACTACTGTATAATAATTTACCCCGGGGTCGTTCATCC
>JBBIQZ010000011.1:0-15508 GCA_037442065.1 bacterium
CAAAACTAGAGCAAGAAAAACTCCTAAAAGACCCCCTAAAAGGCTTATTACAACCGATTCTATTAGAAATTGAATCAAAATATCTAAGTTAGAAGCTCCAACAGCTTTTCTTATCCCCACTTCCCGAGTCCTTTCGGTAACAGTAACCAGCATCATATTCATAATTCCAATTCCGCCTACCACCAAAGAAATGGCGGCAATTGCCACAACTAGCAAAGTTAAAATATTTAAAATACTTCCGGCAATGCTAATAAGATCGTCCTGGGTTAAAACCGTAAAATCTTCTGTTCCTTGATGGTTGTCTAAAATTATCTCTCTCACTTCGTCGGCGGCGCTTTTTACTTCTTCGGAAGAATTGCCGGCCATAACTATTCTAAAAATCTGGCCTGTTCCGGTAATTTCCGTTCCGGTTGTCCGAGGGATTACAGTTAATGAAGAAAAACTGGCATCGCCAAATTGCAAGGATTGTCTGGGTTTTTTAAAATACCCAACAACTTTAAAATCAAAGTTTCTAAGTTTTATGGTTTTATTTATCGGGTCTTGATCGCCAAATAGTTCATCTTTTACCCCCGAGCCCAAAACAATTACTTTACCCTTGTTTTGTAGATCTTCGTCAGTTATAAATCTTCCTTTTTCAATATCCATATTGGTCGCCGAAGCAAAAGGAGGAGTGGTGGAAACAATTAAAGCATTGGTGGAAGTTTTACCGCTAAAACCCAAGATGCCACCAATTAAAGTCATTGGAGCAATATTTTTTACCTTTTCGGATTTATCTTCAAGTAACTTTACATCTTTCTCTGTTAGGGTGGAAACACCAATGGTAGTTGCCGGATTAAAGGGTTTATTTTTATCAACTTTTCCTGGAACAACAAAAATTGAGTTTGTGCCAAACCCTTCTACCATTTCGGAAACCGACTTCTTAACCCCTTCGCCTAAACCCAGCATTAAAACCACCGAGCCAACGCCGATTATTACACCTAAAACCGTCAAAAACGAACGAGATTTATTAGCCAAAATGGAAGAAATGGCCATCTTGAAAGCCTCAAAAAACATTCTCTTCTCCTCTTTTTTCTATTTTCCCGTCTCTTAATCTTACAACCTTTTTAGCAAAAGCGGCTCTTTCTTTTTCATGGGTTACTAAAATAATGGTAATTCCTTCTTGGTTTAGTGATTTAAATATTTCCATAACCTCGTCACCGCTTTTGGTATCTAAGTTGCCGGTCGGCTCGTCGGCTAAAATAATGTCCGGTTTATTTGCCAAGGCTCTGGCAATAGCTACTCTTTGCGCTTCTCCACCGGAAAGCTGATTGGGTTTAAAAGAAACTCTTTCCCCCAAACCGACCCTCTCTAAAATCTCCGATGCTCTTTTTCGCCTTTCTTTAAACGGAATCCTTTCGTAAACCATCGGAAGCTCAACATTGGCCAAAGAAGAAATCTTAGAAATTAAATTAAATTTTTGAAAAACAAACCCAATCCTTTCTCTTCTTAAATTAACCAATGCTTTTTCTTTAAATTTAGATACTTCCTGCTCTTCAAACTTATATAAACCCGAGGTTGGTCTGGTTAAAGTACCAAGAACATCCATTAAGGTTGATTTACCGGAGCCAGAAGGTCCGGTTATTACCACAAATTCTCCTTTGGCGATTTCTAAATTTATATTATCTAAAGCTTTTACCGAAACTGGCCCGGCTTTATAAATTTTTGAAATATTTTTTAATTCAATTTGCTTCATCCTGCTAAAATCTTAGGCTAAATTTTGAGTTTAATCAATAACAAGTAAATAAACAATGACTAAAAAATCTGTAAAAAACAAGGAAAATATCTTTCAAAAATGTCCCAAGGTATCAAACAAGCAAGTTATTGCAGGCTAAAAGATCTTATGGTTTAATATAATTGATAATCTTAAAAAGAGGCTTAAGTGGCAAATGCCAAAAAAGTAGAAGAATTACTCTTGCAGGCGGGTGTAACCAAAGAACAATTAGCTGAAGCAAACCAAGAAAGCAAAAAAACAAAAAAGCCCGTCGAGAGAATTATTAAAGAAAAAAAGTATTTAAACGATCGAGATTACTCAAAAGTTAAGGCACAAATCTTAAACGTTCCTTTTGTTGATTTGTCTAATATTACTATCCCCCAAAACATACTCCAAAAAGTCCCAGAAGATGTGGCTAAAAAATACCATATGGTTGCTTTTGATATAGACAAAAACACCAAAGCGCTAAAAATTGCAACAAATATCCCGGAAGATTACATAATGCTGGACTTTCTAGAAAAAAGGATCGGAACAGAAATTGAGCCTTCCATGGCTACCAATTCAGATATCAGCAAAGCTTTAGATCAATATAGCGGCATTCAAACAGAAGTAGAAAAAGAAATTGAAACAGATAAAATTCTCCCCGATTCAACTAAAGAATTGGAAAAACTATCAACTGCCGATATTATAAAACACGATTCTCCTATCGCTAAACTTGTAGATACTCTATTAGAACACGCGGTAATTGGCGGCGCTTCGGATATTCATATTGAACCAACAACCAAAAGTTTAGATGTAAGATACCGAATTGACGGAATTTTAAGAAAAACAGTAACTTTGCCCACGGTTATCCAAAGAGCGGTTATTTCAAGGATAAAAATTTTATCAAATTTAAAAATTGACGAACAAAGACTGCCTCAAGACGGCCGCTTCCACGGCACTTATGGCGACCGAGAAATAGACTTTAGAGTTTCAACCCTTCCGACGGTAAACGGCGAAAAAATCGTTATGAGAATTTTAGATAAATCAACTTCCATTTTAACCTTAGAACAGCTTGGCTTAAAAGGAAAAGCTTTTGAAGTTATTCAAATGAATATCCATAAACCGCATGGGATGACTTTAGTAACCGGCCCCACCGGCGCCGGAAAATCAACCAGTCTTTATGCCATAATCGGCATTTTAAATAATGTAGGAATGAATATCGTAACTTTAGAAGATCCGGTAGAATACTATATTGATGGAATAAACCAAGCTCAAATAAATCCCCAAATAGAGTTTACTTTTGCTTCGGGCTTAAGGTCTATTGTTCGGCAAGACCCGGATGTGATAATGGTTGGGGAAATTAGAGATTTTGAAACTGCCGATATGGCTGTTCATGCCGCCCTAACCGGCCATATCGTTTTATCAACCCTTCATACCAATGATGCCGCTGGAGCAATCCCCCGCCTTATAGATATGGGAGTTGAACCATTTTTGCTTGCTTCTTCTATTAATACTATTATTGCTCAAAGATTGGCCCGAAGAATCTGTCCGCATTGTAAAACCGAAATCAAAGTCCCCAAAGAAATCACTGCCGAAATAAATGATGTGATAAAAAATGCTCCTAAAGATTTGCAAAAACAAATGGAAAAATCCGATTCCATAAGCGTTTATAAGGGAATGGGCTGTGAGTTCTGCAACCAAACTGGCTACAAAGGACGAATCGGAATTTTTGAAGTTTTGCCTGTAGAGGGCGAAGTAGAAAACTTGATTATTAAAAAAGCTCCGGCTTCCGATATCGAAAAAGCAGCAGTTGAAGCTGGCATGACCACAATGAAACAAGACGGAGTCTTAAAAGCAATAAACGGCTTAACAACTTTAGAAGAAGTTTGGCGAGTAACTTTGGAATAAGAACAAATGACAAATTTCAAACCTCAAATATCAAATGAAATCCTAAATCCTAATTTTTAAATTGTAGACATTTTCCACCAGAGGTGGATCGGCCTTTGGCCGAAGTCATTAAACGTTGATTTGGTATTTAGATTTTGACATTTAGAATTTAACATACTTTAAATGAAAAAAAGAATCTTAAGAAGATTAATTTCCAAAAATTTAAAGGCCGGAGGCAATAATTTAGCTGGGTTTACTCTTATTGAACTCGTAGTTGTAATTTTTATTTTTTCCTTAATGGCAACTGTTTCTATTCCCTATCTTACTGCCTGGACCGCTTCGCTAAAAATAGATGGCGTCCAAAAGGAATTAGTTTCTAACATAAGGCTTACCCAACAAAAAGCAGTTGCGCTACAAATTAATCATTCTATTAAATTTAACTCGGTATATAATTCTTATGATATTATAAAAAAAGATGATAATTCTGTTGTAAAAACTGTTATCCTTCCTCAAGAAATTTCATTTTCAGGGATAAATCTCAACCCGTCTTCCTCAGAAATTATATTCAATCCAGCCGCTGCTCCCAGCGCAAACGGAAATATTAACTTAATAAATAACCGAGGAAGCATTAAACGAATTGAAGTTTTACCCTCCGGTTTTACTAAGACAGATTAATGAAAAATACAAAGATAAATTGCTCAATTGCTAAATTGTTAAAGAACAAACGGCAATAAAACAACTAGATAACAATGAAACAATATAACAATTTAACAATGGATAAAGGCTTCACCATTATTGAAGTAATTATTGCTTTGGGGCTTTTTACCGTCGGGGTAGTGGTTGCTCTTAGTGTCTTTCCTAAGGGCTTAAAACTAGAGAGGGAATCAAAAGAAATATCGGTAGCCACTAATTTGGCCGGAGAAAGACTGGAAGAACTAATCACCGAAAATTATGACGACATTCCGGTAGGCACCATTGATGCAAAAGCAAGAATAGACACCAACCCTCAAAGCCAATTCTACATTTACCAAAGATCAGCCGATGCTACTTTTGTTGATTCAAATTTAAATGAAAGTCCTACCGATACCGGGCTAAAAAAAATCACAGTAACAACTTATTTCTTAGAAGGCTTCCAAGAAAAAACTATCCAACTTATAAGATTATTGAATAAAAAATGAAAAATACAGAGAGAAAATTTAATCCGAAGGCTCTGACGGGATTTATCCAGCATTTTTCGAAAAATGCTGGATTTACGTTAATAGAAGTCTTAATTGGCTCCGGCTTAGGAATATTGATTATCGTTGTTGTTTATTCAAGCTTCATTTTTGGACAAAATGTTTACAAGAGAGGCGTTTTAAATGCCGAACTTGCCCAAAATGGCCGAATCGCTTTAGATAGAATAGGAAGAGAAGTAAGACAAACAGACCAGCTAACAACAACTCTAGATTCAATCGTACCCGACCCCCCGCAAACAGAAATAATGTTTGAAGACGGCCACACCGATATTATCCAATATATCCGCTATTACCTTTCCGGCACAGATTTAAAAAGAGAACAAAGACATTATTATTTTCCCTCAGACCCAAGCCAGTGGGTCGATTGGAACGCCAAGGACAATAACGGCCAATCAGCAAACTATATTATAGACGATGATCAAGTTATTGCTCAAAATATTTCACTTATAAATTTTTATGGCGAGGGAAATTTAATTAAAATAGACCTTACCGCTTCCCAAAATGGAAAAGATATACAATTTAGGACAGAAAATTTTGAAAGAAATTTATAAAATGAAAAAAATAATTTCAAAAAAACAAAATTCGGGCATTGTTTTAGTCACAACCCTTTTAATTATGACTTTACTAACGGCTCTTGCGGCATTTTTTATCGGTTCGGTATTGTCGGAATTTAAAATCTCTGCCTCTAACCGCGGCGGCACAATTGGCTTTTATGTTGCCGAATCGGGAGTTGAAGAAGCGATATATAAAGTTAAAAACGACAGTAATTTTAGAACGAATTTCCTAAACGGTACTTTAAACAGCTCCAACGGTTCTTTTTCCAGAAATCCTTATTTAATAGCTGGCAGTTCTTACTCGGTAGTTGTAACAAGCATTGCTCCGGGTGAAGCCCAGATAATTTCAACTGGAAAATATACAAGCGGAGGAATTACTGCTCAAAGAATTGTTAACACCAAAATAATAAAAGGAGTAAATCCAAATCCTCCTTGGGGAAACACAATGTTCGGTTCAGACGAAGTTGAAATCTCTGGCAGCAAAGTAAATATAGCGGGAGGAGACCTATTTGCTAATGAAGACATTGAGATAGAAGCTTTTAGTAATGTTAATGCTACAAATAATGTTTACTCCAATAAAGATATAAAAGTTGGCGGAAACTGCGTTTTAACTGTCGGCGGCGAAAAAAGAGCCCAAAACTACCCGCCAGCGCCTGATCCTATAACAATGCCTCAAATAGATTTTGATTCATCAAATCCTAATTCTTGGCTGAATCAAGCCACGGCTGTATATACAGACAAACAATTTAGCGATTTGCTTACAAATAATCCTAATCTTACCTTAAGCGGGATTATCTATGTAAAAGGTTCGGTTAGTGTTGGAAAAGGACAATCCTTAACCATAAACGGCTTATTGGTGGCTGATAGCGACGTGGAAGTAGGTCAAAATTCCTCGGGCATGGCAACTTTAACAGTTAATAAACCGGCTAATGGTAATCCCTCTGGGGTTTTAACAAAAGGTAAAATAAAAATAAAGAAGAATGCAAGTGATGTTTATATAAACGGCTTAGTTTACGCCAATGATGAGTTTAAAGCCTCTGATACAAATTCCCAGCTTACAATAATTGGAGGGATTATTTCCAGAAAGGTTCAATTCACAAATATCTCTACAAAAACTGCACAAATAACCTATGACAACGAGCGAGTTTCCCAAATTTTAAACCAAGAAAATTCCGCTTCGCCCACCGTTCAAGTAGAACATTGGGAAGAAAATTATTAAAATCCAAGGATTTATTGTATAATTGATAAATAAACCACAAAAAAGATGTCATTTGTTAAAAATCTTCTAGGAAGCACTAAATTACCTTTTGGTTTAGATATAGGCTATACCAGTGTAAGGGCGGTTCAGTTAGAAAAAAGAAGGGATAAATTAATTCACCTGGTAGGCTATAATGAAACGCCTTTAGAAAAAGACGTCTTTTTAAACAACGGTGAAATTAATACCTCCGCTTTATCTTCAGCAATACAAACAGTCACCGAGGAATCAAAGCTTAAACCAATTACTTCAAAGAGAGTGGTTTGTGCTCTACCGGAATCTGATGTCTTTGTAAAAGTTTTGCAGCTGCCAAAAATGTCGGACAACGAGCTAGAAGAAGTCTTAAAGCTTGAAGTTGACAAAATCGTCCCCTTTGCTATTTCTGAACTTTATTTGGACTGGGAAAGAGTAAAAATTGGCAATGAAAAAGAAAATGAAAAAGACAGCATTTTAGTAGTTGCCGCCTCGCAAAAGCTCATTCAAAACTATATGGAAGCTATTAAAAAAGCTGGCTTGGAGGTGGTGGCTTTAGAGATAGAGCCAGCTGCCGTTTGTAGAGCTTTAATCAAGGGCGGAGAATCACAAAAAGAAGCAATTGTAGTTACTGATATCGGAGCCGATATAACAAGTATTACCGTTTACGATTTTAACTCAATCCAATTGGCGGGAAGTACCCGCATTGCCGGAAATTCTATATCGGAAAGCCTAGGTTTATATTTAAAAATAAGCAAAGAAAAGGCTGAAGATATTAAACGAAAGGTTATAAATTCTGATAAAAATTTAGAACCTAAACTTTTTAACAGCGCTGTAAAACCGGTCCTTACCCAGCTGAGCAACGAAATCTCCCGCTCAATAGACTACTACACAAACTATGCAAAAAATTCCCGTACAATCTCTAAAATAATTTTTTGCGGAGGCAACGCTCATTTACCTGGGTTGGTGGAATTTTTTGAAAAAAGATTTAATATAAAGTCAGAGATAGGCAACCCTTGGGCAAATGTAACAACCTATCCTCTAAAAGCTCTACCTAAGCTAAAAGCATCTATCTATGCAACGGCTATTGGTTTAGCTTTAAGAGAAATAGTAGAATGAGGAAAAGAACAAATGGTTAAAGTAAACCTCTTACCACCAAAAGAAAGAACAAAAAAACAAGACACTAAAGAAAATGTTTGGGGACTATTTTTAGGAATTTTAACCATCATTATAATTGTCGCCTTTTCTTTAATTTTAGCTGCTTACAAAAACAACATAAACGAAGAAATTAAAAATACTGAAACTCAAATTACTAGCCAAAAAGAAAGGATCCAAGAATACAAAGAAGTAGAAAGCACTGTTGCTAATTTAACTAAAAATATATCAACAATTCAACAGATTCAAAAGCAGGCCCCGCAATGGTCAAAAATATTAGAAGATCTTCGCTCAAGAATACCAGTTGAAGTTAAACTAGAAGAATCATCTGTTTCGATAGCTACCTCGGGAGCAAAGAATGCCAATCCGACAAACCAACCAATTTTACTAACTATAAGAGGTCTTTCTGGGAACCAATTCCTTATAGCAAAATTTAAAGAAGCTTTAGGTGCTTCCAGTTATTTTGAATATGTAGATTTATCCTCCTCTACTTGGCAACAGGATAAAAACAATTTTGAATTTATATTCCAGGCTAAGGTTAAAATATAATGTCAAAAAGAAGAACACTATATTACATCTTTGGAACAACTTTAGTCATCTCGGCTTTAATTGTCTACTTTTTTAGTATGCCTTTGGTAAATAACATAAACACCCTAAAAAACGATCTACAAGCAAAAAATGCAGAACTTTCGGGACTTAAAGATAAAGAAAGTTCCTTGAAGAAAATTGATGCCAGTTATAATAAATATAAACAGCAATTTGATTTAGTTGCTGGAGCTCTACCTAAAACAAAAGATGTCTCCGGCTATATTACTCAATTAGAAGGAGCCGCTTCCCAGTCTCAAATAAGTTTAAAATCAATTAAAATTGGCGGACAAACACAAACTAATTCAAAGGAACAAACAGGCAGCCAATACACCCAACTAACTAAAGTAGGCGATCTTTATGTTTTACCGATTGATCTTAGCGTCTCAGGAAACAGTTTTGGAAATCTTTTAACTTTTATAGAAACAACCGAAAATTTATCAAGGTTTACCACTATCCAAAAATTTTCCATCAAAAATAATGACACTAACAAATCTTTGGATATTTCATTAACTTTAAATATTTATGTATTGCCATGAAATTAACTTTTAGTAAAAAAGGTAATATCTCCAGAAAAGGCTTATTATGGGTTTATTTTCTTTTCCTTATCGGATTATCTTTAGGATTAGGTATATTCGCCTATTTGTTGGTAATGAATGCTCCAGAAACAACACCAAGTAACACAAGCCAAACTGTTAAAGTTGACGAGAATGCCCTAAAATATCTCTCCCAGCTAAAATATACAGGCAGAACAATTGATTCTTCAAATTTGGGAAAAACAGAACCGTTCCGCTAAATTGTAATTTTACAACTCTTTTTTTATTTTCTCTGCCAGCTTTTCACCAACCAAAGCCTCCAATTTACTTTGGGGAGCTTTTTTAATATTTCCAATGCTTTTAAATTTTTCTAATAATCTTTTTTTGGTCTTTTTGCCAATACCAAGAATGTCGTCCAATTTTGAAGATCTTATCTTTTGAGTCCTTAAAACTTTATGATAAGTTATCGCAAATCGATGGGATTCGTCCCTTATTCTTCTTAAAAGAAGTAAGGCTGGTGAATCCATCTTTAATCTTACTTTCTTAATTTTTCCATTAAGATTGTCGTAAATAAAAATATCCTCCTCTTTTTTAGCAATAGCAGCTACATCTATATTGAGATTTAATACCCTAAAAACCCCTAAGGCTGTACTCAAATGACCTTTGCCTCCGTCAATTAGAACCAAATCTGGAAGATTAATAAAGCCTTTAAATCTCCGCCCTAAAACTTCCCGAAGCATTTTATAATCATCAATCCCTTTAACTGTTTTTATTTTAAATTTTTTATAAAAATTCTTTTGAGGAATACCATCCTTAAAAACTACGGCTGAACCAGTAGCCTCTTTCCCAAAAATATTGGATATATCAAAAGCCTCGATAAGACGAGGAATATTCTTTAAATTTAGTCTTTCCTTAAGTTCTAAAAGAGCAGAATCGGATCGAATCCTTAAAGCCTCTTCTTCTCTAAAAATAGCTGTCTCTTTAATATGATAAAGAGCTTTTATTCTATCCCTAAATAGGGCGGCTTTTTCGAAATGTTTTTTGGAAGCGGCCTTTCTCATTTCTTTTTCGAAATCTTTTATCAAATAAGCTACCTTCCCCTTAAAAAACATTCTTATTTTTCTATACAAACTTTTTTGAGGAAATAAGTCTTTTACTATTTTCTCATGCCATAAAAAACTCTGTTTTAAAGCTCCCTTTTCTGATAGCCTTACAGGAAAAATTCTAGTTAAAACTCTTAAGGCCCTTCTTAATGAAGTAGAATCAGTATATGGGCCGAAGAATTCTGTTTTTGGTTCTAAAAGAGGTCTTCTTGCAAGTTCTATGTCAGGGATCGGACCCTTGGTAACTTTAACATAGAGAAAGTTTTTTTCATCCTTCCATTCAACATTATATTTTGGCTGATATCTTTTAATAAATTCTGCCTCTAAAAATAAGGCTTCTATTTCCGAGTTGCATTCTACAAATTCTATCGTTTTTGTGTTTTCTATTTTCTGCCTGCTTTTAGTATCTAGAATATTACTAAAATGAGACTGCACTCTTTCTTTAATATCTGCTGCCTTACCTATGTAAATTATCTTTCTTTTCTCACCCAAAAAGAAATAAACCCCTATTTTATTAGGTAAGCTATTTATTATTTCTTTAAGCTTAACGCTCATAATCTTCTAAGTATACTAAAAATTTCTAGCGTTTCCAGTAAGAAGCTTCACTGGCAACCCTAAAACCGTTCTTGAAAACAAAATAGAGAGAACCAACTACTGATATGAGTCTAAAAAATATTAGATAATAAAAAGGATAAAATGGCACAATCAATAAGTATAAACTGTTCCAATAATTTATCGATTTCTTCATTAGTAAAACTCTTAGGAGATAAATAACAAAGATTGTAAAATAAAGCACTATAAGCAAAAGGAAAAAATACGACCAATTAATGATATTAAATGACTTTTCTAAAACAGCTGTCGTTAAAAATCCTAAAAGAAATAAATTAACGCCGAAAAAATATAACATTCGCAAAGGAACAACAAGCAAACCAAAATAACCAAACTTTTTATTTAAAAACGAGTTAACATATTTCTGAAGAAAAATCTGCATTGTCCCCTGGCTTACCCTAAGCCTTTTTCTTATAAGTTCCCTAAAGCTTCCAGCGAACTCTTCTACCCCACCAACTTCAGAAATTAAAATACTTCTCTTCCCCATTTCTCTTAATTTAACTGCAAGATAGACATCGTCAGCAATAATAGATTGCGGCGGTATCCTCATCAATAAATCTTTTCTTAAAACACAATTTGACAAAGACAGATAAGGAACAGAATCAATAATTGAATAGTACTTCTGGTCTATATATTTCTGAACCAATTCAAATGAAGTTAATAATTGAAAAATTGTCTTAGTTTCTCTTGGAATAGTTTTACTAAAAACCGATGCCCTTTTATCCGTAAGATGACTAACTAATCTATAAACGGAATCTTTCTCGGGAAACTTATCGGCATCATTTAAAACAATTAGTTGGAATTTAGCCTGTCTTACCCCCATGAGAATATTGCCAAGTTTAGATCCTGTATCTGTATGCAAATATCTTATATACGGAATCTTTTTTGCATATTCTTTTATTATCTGAGGTGTTCTATCCTTCGAGTGATCACAAAAAATAATTTCTTTTTCTGATGGATAATCGATATTAATCCATTTTTCTATTGTCGAATTTATAACTTTTTCTTCGTCTCTCGTCGGTATGATTATTGAAATAGGTAGAAATTCTTCCGGTTTATTAGATTCACTTTCTTTTCCTTTAATTAATATAACGATTAGGGGTAATAGCTCAGTAACGAATAGAATTAATATCAGTAATAGCAGAAAGAAAAAACTAAACATGAAGATTCCTCTTTGGGAATTCCCTGATACATCTAACTAATAATTTTTTATTTGATAAAACCTCAAATGGCTTAAAGTCATATTTAGAAGGAACATTTATTCTTGAATTTATTATTTTTCGATATTTTCTAAAAAGCCAGCCTAAAGAATCGGACCATGCCTCTAAAATTATAAAAGGCGTCATCTTTCCAAATAATCCCTTAGTCCAATTATATAGGCTTATAGGATGGTATCTGGTGTTATTTTTTGTCTTCTCATTGTCTTGATATTTATACAACAGTAACATTATTGAATTAAGCATTTCTGTATTGCCTTTATTGTTATCCCTTGAAATAGAAGCTTCGGCATGCTTCCTATGAAATACTGCTATTTTGGGATTAAAAACAAGAGGATAACCGGCTCTCCAAAAACGAATAGAAAGATCAACCCCCTCTCCCCTGGCATTAAATAAGTAAGCATCGTAGCAACCAGCCTTAAAAAAACAACTCTTCTGACAAGCAATGAATCGTCCATAGAAACATTCCGCAAAACTAATTTTTTTAAAATTAAAAAATCTATCTGTTGCGGACGGCCTATCTAATTTATTTGTTTTATACCAAAAAACTTTCCCTGAGACTAAAGAAGCGTAGGGATTGTTTGTAAAAGTCAAATACGTCTCTAAGAGAGTTCTTTCTTTTAAAATGATGTCGCTGTCACAAAAACAAAGTATGTCATACCTTGCTTTTTTAGCTCCGTAATTTCTAGAAACGCTTACCCCCATTCTCTTCGTCCAAAAATATCTAACATTTAAATTTCTAAATTCTAAAACAACTTTTTCAAGTTCCTTTTTTGGCGAATTCTCCACGATTATAATTTCATAATTAAAATCTTTGCCTAATCCTTCGCTCTTAGAAATTGACTGTAAACATTCTTTAAGTTCTTTCTTCCTCTTATAACAGGGGATAATTATCGACAAACCCTTCATTGATCTCCTATATATTTACTATTCGAGTTTTTTTCTTAAATGACTTTGTAATATTACTAATAAGCTTATTGGCTTGCGGAGAAATAAAAACCTTATCAGCAGTTTTCAGGGTATTTTTTAATTCCTCAATCATATACGAATACCAAGGGAAAATATCCAAAAAACCATCATACTTCCTTCTCGAGAAAAGATATATCTTTTTAAAAGTGTGAGGAAGTATTTCTTTTTCTTGCTTAAGTAGTAACTCGCTAATCCTTCTATTAAGCGCCGTCTCGTCAGGCCGCTTAACTACCGACATTGGGCCTGGCTTGGAAGTAGGAGCTATTATACCAATTACCAATAAATATTCTTCCTTTTTTATCAGTTCCTCAGCTTTTTTAATCTCATCATTTAATAACACAATAACTTTTTTTACAAGGGCTTCTTTTCCCCTTTTGAATTTCGTATTTTGTATAATAGAAGCAGAAGTCTTTGCTCCTCCGAATTCCCCATTATGTAGTTTGGATATTTTTTTGATTAATTCTCTCGAGAAATTATTATCTTTAATTAATCGATAAGAAAATTTAGTCAGTTCCTCAAAATCATTAGCATAAAGAATAACCTCTTGAAGCTTTTTATCTAAAACATTGGTCTCTAAAACATACCCACCCTTACCCGCAACTATAACAGGCTTTTTGAGTGCCAATATTTCAAGGAGTTGAAGATAGCCGAATTTGGATATAATAAAATCAGCCCCGTTTACATGTTCTAAGAAATCTTGCCTTTTAAGATAAGGGACTCTTATTTGGTTGCCCTTTTGCACCACATGGGAACTATTAGTATCCAATAAAATCAACTTGAAATCTTTCGTTTTTCTCGAGAGACTTTTATAAAATTTCTCTATCCTTGTTTTAGTACTATCCTCGTAACTGCTGGCGAAAATTATTTTTCTTTGAGAATCGATGTTATACTTTTTTAACAACTTTTCTCTAGCATCGGGTTGATTCTTGTATTCTGGTAACGGCGGAATAACTTTTATTTTTTTAGTTTCCTCAGTTTTCATAAAATCCAACCCGTTAAAAAAGAACAAATCGCAGTTATCAATCAGTTTTTTAAAGACTCCTTCTTTTGATTGCCCTCTTCTCATGAGATTATCAAAAATAACTACGGGGATATTTTTTTCTCTCGCCCTATAAAAAAGTGATAGATTATATAATTCATTTGTAGGTAAATCAGCAAAGATTAAAGCCTTCGTACTGGGAGGAAAATTTATCTCTTGAGGATCTATCAAACTGGTGTCGATTGTTCTGCATTTAATACGTTCTTTCTTGATAAATTTACTATCTACTCCATTTACAAAAAGAATATCTTTTTTATTAAAATATTTAGCAACGTCCAAATTTCTAACTTGCACGCCTCTCCATCCAGGCTCTCCGTAGGTTACAAATAAGTACATAATAGTTCCTTTTTATATTAAAAATATCCTATTTTCTTCTGTAGTTCTCTTTGCTCCTGTTTTATATCTTCTTGAGGAAGGATTACTCTTTTTGCCTTAAGTCTTTGAGTTATAGCATAAGAATTTTGATAAACCTTATAAAGCTTATTAACAATAATTGGCCAATCAAATTTTTCTTTAACAGTTATCCTAGCGTTCTTTGCAAATTTTCGTTGAATATCTTTATTATTTAATATTTTATTAGTAGCATCAGATATTGCCTTTGAACTCTTGGCCCTTATCAGATATCCGTTATAATTGTTTTTTACTACCAAAGGAATACCTCCCTTGTTGCTTGCAACAACTGGCGTACCACAAGCCATAGCTTCTAACACAACCAAACCAAGCGGCTCGTCCCAAATAGATGGAAAAACCATAACATCCGCTCTTTTATAAAACAAGCTTAATTCATCAATATATCCTTTACCAAAATAGCCTAAAAAATGTATATTTTTAATACCCTTGCCTGACTCTTGCATGTACTGTTTGTCTGCTCCTCCGCCGATGATAAAAATTTCTGCATTAATGTTTTTTGCGGCCCTTAAAAGATACTCTAGTCCCTTTTCTTTTATAACTCTGCCAACATAGATAACTAATTTTTTCCCCGCCAAATTATATTTTTTATCAATAAGACTAATGTCATTCTTATTTTTCTTCTTGTAAACCTTAAGGTCAACCCCGCCGGAAATAACCCGTGTTTTTTTGGCTAAATCCTTACCAAAAAGTTTGTATAACCATTTTCTTGTATGGTTGCTAACGGCGATTATAGTAGAAGAGCCTCTAAGTGCTTGGTATGTCAATCTTTGGAATCTTGCATCTAAAGAAGCATGATAAATATCCGTACCATGGGCTGTAACTATAAAATCTACTCCATACAATCCTTTTATATAATTTGCAACCCATGCTAAAAAAGAAGCGTGTTGAACATGAATTAAATCGGGTTTAAAATCATCCACTGCTTTTAAAGTGGTCTTCAAAAAAGACAAGTATATCGCCGAAAATTCCAATGGCGATAAAGTAGAATATTTTCTTGCCTTTGGATATTCCGGATGAGACTGAAAAACTGCCTTTAAAGGAACATCTACTTTGTAAAAATCACAGTTTCTAACTACATGTTCACCAGGCGCAACTATAGCTACTCTGTTTTTTTTGTTGCTGGATAAATTCTCACAAAGTTTTGTGGTATATATAGCACTACCAGTTCCCCAAAGAGGGAAACCAAATAAAAACATAATTCTCATATCTTATATATTATAACATTTAATTGCTTCTTATTTAAGTAAG
>JBBIQZ010000012.1:0-15462 GCA_037442065.1 bacterium
TTTTTTGCGAGAGCTTGGTGATTTTTGGTTCTTTTGATCACTCAAAAGAACAAATGAAATTATTTTGAAATTGCCTCAGAGGGGCAGCTTTCCATCGCCTCATCAATACAAGGCTCATCCCCCTTGGCGGTTTTTTTAACTTCGGATTTCCCGTCCGCCCCTAATTCAAAAACTTCCGGGCAAATAGTGGTGCATAAACCGCAACCAATACATTTTTCTTTATCTACTTTTGGCATATTATTTTCCCTTTTCGCATAACTCATTTAATTCTTTTACAATTTTGTTTGCATCTTTCTCGTGAAGATGAGCTCCTAAAGCCAAAGTTTCAATATTAGCTCCCGGACAAGTAACGCAATGCCCTAAATGCTGGGACAAAATTGCTTCTCCTTGAGGGCAAATATCTAAAACTTCTTTAATGGTCATATTTTTATTTATCGAAGCTTTTGACATAAAATTGTTCCTTTCAAAAGCGGAGACCCTTTCAAAACTTTAGTAAAGAAGGATCAATCCTTATATTTATTTTAACAAATCTGGTCTTTTCTTTCTAGTCTTTTTTAAAGCCTGTTCTTTTCGCCAAGCAGAAATTTTTTGGTGATCGCCGGAAAGTAAAACTTTAGGCACTTTCCAGTTTTTATAAGTTTCCGGCCGGGTATACTGAGGATATTCTAATAAATTATCTTCAAAAGATTCGCTAATAAAGGATTCTTCTTTTCCTAAAACTCCCGGGATTAAACGGGAAACAGAATCCACCAAAACCATCGCCGGCAGCTCGCCGCCGGTTAAAATATAATCGCCAATGGAAATTTCTAAATCAATCAAACTTTCTTTTATCCGTTCATCAAATCCTTCATAATGCCCGCAAATTAAAATGATATTTTCTTCTTTGGATAATTTTTTGGCATCTTTTTGTTTGTAAGGTTTTCCTTGAGGAGTTAAAAGTATAGTTTTTACTTTTTTGCCTTTTATCTTTTTTTTAATGTCCTTTATGGCCTTATCTAAAACATCAACCTTCAAAACCATTCCTGCGCCGCCACCGTAAGTTTGATCATCAACGGTTTTCCTGGCTCCGATTCCCCAATCTCTTAAATTGTATACATCAATATTTAATAACCCTTTTGCTTTTGCTCTTTTTAAAATACTTTCTTTAAAAACGCACTTTACCGTTTCCGGAAATAAGGTTAAGATATGAAAATTGATAGTTGGTTTCATAAGCCCATTATACCAAAAACCCCCGCCAAGTAAGCGAGGGTTTTTGCAAAATTTTATTTTAGATTTTAATGTCGTCGATAGCTGAAGTAGTATCTTCTTTTACCTGAATTTTCTCTTCACCGCCGCCAGCTCTGCTTCCGCCTTCTGGTTCGACGATTTTAAGATTTACAATAGCGTTGTTTTTTGCTCCAACAACCCTTAGCAAAGTTCTAATTGACTTAGCAGTTCTTCCTTCTTTACCAATAATCTTTCCCATGTCAGAAGGGTCAACTTTTAACTCAATCAAAACCCCTCTTTCGTCAATTGTTCTTTTTGATTCTACTTTGTCGGGATTGTCCACTATTGCTTTAACAACATATTCAACAAAATCTTGGTCTAATTCTCTTGCCACTTTTTCCTCCATGAAAGATTTGCTTTTATTTTTGAGCTTCGACCTAGCCCTACTTAACTGAAAAACAGATTTTCAAACACCTATTATAAACAAATTTTTAAAGATGTAAATACTATTTTTGCTCTTCGGCAGTCTTATCTTCGGTATTTTCTAGCTTTGGCTCTTCTTGCCATGATTCTTTTCGGGTTAATTCCTCTTTATCAGCAACTTTTTCTTTTTTATCTTCTTCGGCTGGTTTTTCTTCTTTAATTTCTGGTTTTACTTCTTCGGCTGGTTTTTCTTCAGATTGCTCTTCGGATTTTTTCTCAGGTTTTTCTTCTTGAGTTCCAGCAACTTTTTGAGCCGGTGCTTCGGGGGCTTTTTCCTGTCCGCCTTTTTCTAGCTTTGCTTCTTTCTTTTTAAGTCTTTTTTTATCAGGCTTTCTTAACACATCTTCTTCTTTTAAAATTCCCTCTCTAATCATAAGGCGAGAAACTGTTTGAGAAGGTTTTGCTCCTTTTTTCATCCATTCCAAAGCTTTTTCTTTGTTGATATTTATTTGTTTTGGGTCAGCCTGTAAGTTAACATTCCCTAAAATATCAACAAAACGACCATAAATAGGCATGGTCTTCTCTGCTACTATAACCCTGAATGAGGGTTTTTTCTTTTTCCCTGTTCTTCTAAGTCTTATTACTAGCATAATTTAAAATTTAAAGTTATGGGGAAATATTAGCAAAATACCGCCTTAAAGTCAACACCTAAAAAGAAAGAAAAGCTTTTCTAATTTTCAATGGATGCGAAATTTTTGCTTTCCGAATATTTCTCGGCCTCTTCCAGCTTCAGGGACAGAACTTTAGAAACTTTTGTTTCATCCATAGTTACCCCATATAAAACCTTAGCCTGTTTCATCGTCTCCCGGTTATGGGTTATTAGAATAAACTGGGTTTTCCCTGATAAGGTAGCCAAAAGTTCGGCAAACCGACTAGAATTTGATTCATCTAAAGCTGCATCTACCTCGTCTAAAATACAAAAAGGGGTAGGGTTAACCGAAAAGATAGCAAAAAGCAAAGCAACAGAAATTAAGGATTTTTCTCCTCCGGACAAAGTATTTAAAGTATGCACTCTTTTGCCTGGCGGAACTGCCATAATATCGATAATTCTTTCTTCCTCGGTATCTCCCTCTTTTAAAATCAGCTTAGCTGTGCCGCCGCCAAATAGTTTTTGAAAATAAAAGTCGAATTTTTGGGAAATTTTTTCAAATTTTTCCCTAAATTGATCGTGGATTTTTTTCTCTAATTCTAAAACAATTTTTTTTGTTCCGCCCAAGGCATTTTTTAAATCCTCGCTTTGGCTTTCTAAAAATTCATATCGTTTTTTAACTTCTTGGTATTCCCCTTCGTCTAAGTAGACTACTGCTCCCCCAAGCCTTTCTAAAGATTTTTTAAGGTTTGAAATTTCTTCTAAAATTTTATCTTTTTGGTCACCGGTTATTAAAGTAACTTCTTTAATTTCTGCTAAGCCTACGTTTTCTTTTATTTCTTTTTCCAAATCCTCTTTTTTAGTTTTAAGACGGGCCAACTCTATCTCAACCTTGGTTAATTCTTCCTTAAATTCCGACAAAATATCTCTTTTGCCCCGGTAAACTTTTTCGATTTCAAAAAATTCGCTTTCGGAAGCCTTATTTTTGCCTCTTAATTCTAAAAGCTCTCGCCTTGCCTTTTCTCTTTTTTCTTTGAGTTTTCTTATTTCAGCTTCTTTAGTCTCTTTCTCTGATCCTTCCTTTATTAAGCTTTTAAATCTTGTTCCTTCGTTTATTTCATTTTCTAAGGTTTCTTCTTTTTCTTTATAAATCTTTAAAATTTCTAAATTGCTATTTATGCGGCTTTTTAAAGATTCTATTTCCAGTTTTATTTTTTCTGTTCTGGCTTTAAGCTCTTCTTCTAAGACGCCACTTAACTGCTCTTGGCCTTTTAAAAATTTTATTAACCCTTTAATTTCATCTTTCGCGTTTTCTAAAAATTTTGATGTTAAGTTTAAAAGAAGCTTTTCTAAAGAATTTTTAATTCTAAAAATGATTTCTTTAGTACTCAGCTTTTCTTGGTTTTTCCCTTTAGTTTCCAATAAACGAAAAGTTTTTCTAAGTTCTTTTTCTAAAGCCTCTTTTGACTTTTGAGCATTTTTATTTTCATTTAATTTCTCCTCTATTTTTACCTTTATACTTTCAAGTTCTTTTTCTAAAAATGGCAGCCTTTCTTTAAAAAGGTTTTGCTTCTCTTGGGCTAAAGAATTATTTTTTATCTCTTCTAATAATGCTTCCTGCAGTTCTTGTAATTCTTCATTGATTTTTTCAATCTCTTGCTCTTTTTTTTCTTCCTCTAGCTGGCTGCTCTTTTGTTGTCTTTCCTCAAATTTTTGAGTTATTAAAGAAACCTCTTCCTCTATGGTTTTTATTTCTTTTAAAGTCTCGCTGTATTTTTTTTCATTTTCTTCAAGCTTTTCTTTTAAGTCTCTAAGCTCTCCCCCGTAATACTTTTTTTGAAGCTCTTTAAGTTTTGATGACAAAACACTTCTTTCTTTAAGTTCTTCTCTTTGCCGTTCTAAATTTTCCAAACGAGGTTTTAGTTCACGAACAATGTCCGAAACCCGCAAGAGATTTTCTTTGGTTTCTTTAAATTTTTTTAAGGCTTGTTCTTTTTTAATATAAAAATGCTTAACCCCAGAGGCGTCTTCAAATAATTCTCGGCGCTCTTCCGGCGTTTGGGTAATTAACTTATCAACCATTCCTTGGCTTATAACCGTGTAAGTTGAGCGGCCAAAACCAGATTTGGATAAAATTTCGGTTAAGTCTAAAAGTCTAACTTTAGAACCGTTTAAAAGATATTCACTTTCACCGGAACGAAAAATACGGCGAGTGATAATCAAATCAGTATAGTCTATGGGGACAATTTTTTGACGATTATCTAACTCCAAAGAAACTTCAGCCATTCCAGCTTTGGATTTAATGCCTGAACCGACAAAAATAACATCTTCGCTTTTTTTGGAACGAAGATTTTTCATAGATTGTTCGCCTAAGACCCACTTAACCGCATCGGAAACATTAGACTTGCCGGAGCCGTTTGGTCCAACAATGGTTGTAATTCCCGGCCCAAAATCCAAAACCGTCTTTCTGGCAAAAGACTTAAACCCTTGTAAAGTAATCTTTCGTAAATACATCGAATCTATTGTAACAAATCCAAATGCTAAAATCCAAATGACAAATCAAATCCTAAATCCAAATGACTTAATTTTGGTCATTAAAACATTTAAGCATTCATTTGGTATTTGAGCTTTGGACTTTGGGTTTAAATTTTTATTTTCAGAAGATCTTTGGCGACAATTATTTTGCCTTTGTAAATTTCGGCGACTTCTTTTTTGACATTTCCTTTTTCCGCAACTGGATAAAGGTGGGTTAAAACTACTTGTTTGACATTGGCTTTTTGGGCAATCTCTCCAATTTCTTTAGAATTTAGATGCATCGGGTTTTTAATCTTTTTTGGAAAAGCGCATTCATATATCCCCAAATCGGTGTCTTTTGAAATCTTAACTATATTCTCACACATCCCGGTATCACCACTATATACTAGAGATTTCTTTCCTATTTCTATTCGTACTGCCATAGCATTTATATCAGTATGAAAAACCGGCAGAGTTTTAATTTTAAAATTTTTAATCTTTACAGGGCTTTTCCATAAATCTTTCAGCTTGATTGGAAAGTTTATCCTTCTTAAAAGAGGATACTTAAAAATTGGCTTTATAAAGCTTGAGAAACCTTTTGGGCCATAAATATTCAAAATCTCTTTTCTTGGTTTTACAAGGACAGAATTATATCCAGCATTAAAAAGAAAAGCAAATAAATCAGCGAAATGGTCTAAATGATTATGAGTAAAAATTATGTCAGTGATTTTGAACCTATCAATTCCAGATTTTAGCATATTTCGTAAAGAACCTGGCCCCATATCTAAAAGAACAGCATTCTTACCGTCCTTCACATAAAAACTAGGTCCTGCTTTTTTTAAGTTTGGAATATTCGTCCCGCACCCTAAAACTGTTAATTCCATTTATAATTCCTTAGTTAGTGCTTGTTCGGCGGCTTGAATTTCGGCAGATTGCTTGGACGGCCCGGTTCCTTCCCCATAAATTTTATCTTCTAAAAAAACGCCAACCGTGAATCTCTTGTTGTGGTCCGGCCCCTCTTCCTTTAAAAGTTTATAAACCGGGGTGATACCAGTTTTGTCTTGAGCAATTTCTTGAAACTTACTTTTGGGATCAATATGAAGTTCACTTTTTAAAATCTCGGGTAATCTAACAAGAACTTCTCTTTCAATAAACCTTTTAGAAACATCCCAGCCTTGATCTAAATAAATTGCGCCGATTACCGCCTCAAAATTATTCGCTAAAATAACTCTTCTGGCTCGGCCATTTCCCTTTGCTTCTCCTCGGGACAAGTATAAATAATCATTAAATGCTAAGCTTTCGGCGATTTCGGAAAGTGTTTCGCCTTTAACTAAGGCACTTCTCCAGTTAGTTAACTCGCCTTCGGGATTAGGATAGTTTTGGTACAAATACTCGGTAACAACAAGTTCCAAAACCGCATCTCCCAAAAATTCTAGTCTTTCGTTGTCTGATAAAGAAAATTTAGGGTTTTCATTTAAGAAAGATTTATGAATAAAAGCCTGACGCAATAAATCTTTATTTTTAAAGTTTATATCTAGTTCTTTTTCTAGTTTCGAAAAATCTTTATTTTCCAATTTTTGATTCCCTAATAATTCTTACCGCCTCATTTATTAATTCTTCGGTATTTTTATAGCCGGCATTTTTAATAGCGTCTTTAATTTCAAACCATTTTACTTCTTTTATTTCCGGATCTTTAACTTTTGCCATATCCACTTTTTTTTCGTTTGTTTTGAAAAGAAAAGTATCAACGGTTTTTTGGATTTTTTCACCTTCTTTTTTGGGAAAAAGCTTAAACTTACCAAGTTCGGAAATTAATTCTAAATTTGAAATCCCGGTTTCTTCTCTAGTTTCTCTTCCGGCTGCTTGAGAGGCTTCTTCTCCTGCTTCAATTTTTCCTTTAGGAATTGTCCATTTTAGAAAACGATCTTTTACCAAGAGAAAATAAATCTTTTTATCTTCTTCTCTGTAAACTAAACCGCCGGCAGCTTCTATTTTGGAAGTTTCTTTCTTTTCTTCCTTGTCCAGCGAAGCCTTGGCAAGGGTGGATTCTTCCTCTTCTTTATATAAATCGCTGTTTCTATAAATCGTTCCTAAAACGCCGTTTACAAATTTGCCGGAATTTTCGCCGCCAAAAGCTTTTCCCAATTCAATCGCTTCATTTATGGCTACTTTAGGAGGAATTTCTTTTAAATATAAAAGTTCAAAAATTCCCAGCCGCAAAATAGTTCTGTCTACTGCCGCAATTTGATTTATCGGCCACTCCGGAGCAGCTACTTTAATAATTTCATCTATTTCTTTTAAGTTTTTTAAAACACCATCAATTAAGACAAAAATAAATTCTTTGTCTTTTTTGTCTATTTCGGCCGTTCCCTCCTTTAAATTCCTTTCGGTAATGTCTTTTACGCTAGGCCCGCTTTGCCTAAAATCCCATTCGTAAAGACTCTGCATGGCAACGATTCTACAAAAATGTCTTGAAATTGGCATAAGCTCTCCGCTTATTCTTCGGCTTCTTCTTTGCCTTTTAGTTTCTTCTCCCGCCTTCTTTGCCTTTTATCCAAATCTAAAACCTGCCTTCCTTTATAAGTGCCACAAACTTTACAGACTGAGTGAGGAAGCTTTAAAGAACCGCATTTTTCGCAAGAAACTGCTTTAGTGGTTTTTAATTTTTGATTTCCTCTTCTGGATTTTACTTTAGCTCTTGATTTTTTCTTCTTTGGTACAGCCACAATCTCTCCTTTGGATTTTTAATTTTTATTACTTAAAGAATTTAGCACTTCTAGGGCCTAAATTCAAGCCTTTGCTATTCTACGATTAAATTTATAAGCTTGTTTGGGACAAAGAATGAATTTGCAACTTTTTTTCCGGTTGTATATTTTATAACTTTTTGGCTCTTTAAAGCCTCTTTTTGAGCGTCTTTTTGGGAGATTCCGGCGCTAACCTCAATAGTATCCCTAACCTTTCCGTTTATTTGAACAACCAAAGTTATAACTTCTTCTTCAATTAACCCTTCATCGTATTTTGGCCAAGCGGCGGTAAAAATACTATCATGGTTACCAAATCTTTCCCAAACTTCCTCGGTAATGAAAGGAGCAAAAGGCGAAAGTAAAATAGAAAAAATTTCTAAAACTTCCTTCCACAAAACCGAGGATTTAGAAAAAGGAAGTTTGCTTTTAATCTTTAACATTTCATTTAAACAAACCATAAAAGAAGAAACTGCCGTATTAAATCTAAATCCTTCAATGTCTTCGGAAACCTTTTTGATAGTTTTGTGGATAATCCGCAAAAGGGCTGTTTCTTCAATCTCTTTGGAATAATAAATTACTTCTTCGGGGTTTTCTGGTTTTTGGTTTTTCAAAACTTCATTTGCCAACTCCCAGTATTTTTCTAAAAATCTTTGAATCCCTTTTATCCCTTTGGGATCCCAAGGGCCGCCGTCTTCAAAGGGCCCCATAAATAGTATGTAAGTTCTAAAAGTGTCAGCTCCGTATTCTTTTATTACCTCATCAGGAATTACCACATTGCCTTTGGACTTAGACATTTTCTTCCCATCCGGCCCTAAAATCATTCCTTGGTGACGAAGCCTTAAAAATGGCTCATCAAAATCTATTAATTTTTGATCAAACAAAGCCTTGGTTATAAATCTGGCATACAAAAGGTGCATCGTTACATGCTCGGCTCCGCCAACATACATATCTACCGGCAGCCATTTTTTAGTTACCTCTTTTTCCATCATCTCTTTATTGTTAGAAACTGAGGGGTAGCGTAAAAAATAAAAACTGGAATCTACAAAAGTATCCATGGTATCAGTTTCTCTTTCGGCTTCACCGCCGCATTTAGGACAAATGGTTTTAACAAACTCTTTTGCGTTTGCCAAGGGCCCTTTACCGGTTCCTTTCGGCTGAACCTTTTCTAAAGGAAGCTCCGGCAACAAAACAGGCAGGTCTTTTTCCGGAACTGGTTGGACGCCACATTTTTTACAATAAATTATCGGGATCGGCGCTCCCCAATATCGCTGTCGGCCGATAGACCAATCGCGCAAACGATAATTTATTTTTTTGCCGCCTAATTTTTTATCTTCCAACCATTTTGCCATTTTTTCTTTGGCTTCTTCGGATTTTAGCCCGCTAAATCTCCCCGAGTTTATGACTACACCATAATCGGTATAAGCAAAATCTCCTTCTTTATATCTTTTCCAAGCAATTTTTTGGTTCCAGACACTGATAAAAGAAGAAACTTCAGTCTCTTTAACCCAAACTGCTTCATGCTGGTCTTTTTCCTTTTGAGCAACCACTTCTTTTTCTTCATTTTCTAATTCAAAAAGCAAGTATTTAAAATTAGCAAAAACATTGGAATCTTTATGCGGGCGATAAAATTCGGAGAAAATAGAATCCCCAATTTGTTTTATAAATTTTAGGTTTTTATAACCGGTTTCTTCCCCCACTTCTCTTTTAGCGGCTTTAACCAAATCTTCACCATCAGTGCCACCAGTAGGAAAAGACTTCCAATCGGTTGTCTTCCAATTTAAACATAAATAAGAATTATTCTTTGGATTTTTGACAATGGCTGTTACTATATCTCTTTTTTCGGTCTCTTTATCGTCCCTTGGATCATCCTTCATATAAGGAGCTATCGATTCTACTATTGGCAGATTATATTTTTTAGCAAATTCAAAATCTCTTTCATCGTGGGCCGGAACTGCCATAACAGCGCCGGTTCCGTAGCCATAAATTACGTAATCAGCAATCCAAACGGGCACTTTTTTATTATTAAAAGGATTTACAGCATAAGCACCGGTAAAAACTCCTGTTTTTTCTCGATCTTCCAATTGTCTATCTACTTCTGATAGTTTTTGGGATTTTATTTGATAATCTTCTACCGCCTTTTTATTTTCTTTACTGGTAATTTTTAAAACAAGGGGATGCTCGGGTGCTAAAACTACATAAGTCATTCCAAAAACCGTATCAATTCTTGTTGTGTAAGTTTTAATTTTCTCTTTTTGGCCAACAATATCCATTTCAAATTCCACTCCCTCCGAACGACCAATCCAATTTCGCTGTTTTATAACCGAAGATCCGGGCCAATCAACTTTATCTAAATCTTTAATAAGCCTTTCGGCGTAATCAGTAATTTTAAAAAACCATTGCTTTAAATTTTTTTGAACAACTTGCGTATCACACCTTTCACATAAGCCGTTTATTACTTGCTCGTTAGCCAAAACTGTTAAGCACTTTGGACACCAATTTACCGGCGACTCTTTTTGATACACTAAACCTTTTTCGTATAGCTTCAGAAAAAGCCATTGGGTCCATTTATAATAAGACGAGTCAGAAGTTACTACCTCTTTGGAAAAATCAAACATTGTACCGAAAGATCTTAACTGCTTCTCAGCATGTTTGATGTTTGAAGCCGTACTTTCTTTTGGATGAACTTTATTTTTTATAGCAAAATTTTCCGCTGGCAAGCCAAAAGAGTCATAGCCAATCGGCTCAAAAACATTAAATCCATTCAATTTTTTAAAGCGAGCATAAACATCGGCCCCGGAAAAAGAATAACCATGCCCGATATGCAAATATTCACCAGAAGGGTAAGGAAACATCACTAGGTTGTAATGTTTATTTTTTTTTGATTTTAAATCGGTCTGGTAAAGCTTGGTTTTGTCCCAAACTTCTGCCCATTTCTTTTCTATTTTTTGAGGATTATACTCTTCCATATTGGCTATTTTAACCTAAAAATTGGTTCAAAACAACGACGAATTGACAAGGGTCCGACCCTTGGCGACTGCCAAGGGTCGGACCCTAAGCAAACAAGAATAAAAAAAACACCGATTGTGTTTATTGGCTCGGTGTAGACCTAAGTTTTAATATCTGCCGACAAAAGTTGGAATGAGAGACTTGCCGGTATCCCGACATTCATAACAATGATCTGCATATGAATACTGGCCAAAACAATGATGTCGATATTGTATTATATAACCCTGCCCCGCACATTTATTGCAACAAGTTTCATAGTAAAAAATTATTTGGAAATAATATTTTAGCTTATCCAAAATCATTTCACTTCCTCCTTTAAGCAGAAATTGATTGTTCCGGCTTAAGCGATTCTAAATAATCAAGGAGCCTTTGTTTTGCTAAGTTAACTTTTTCAATATAGGCTCTGGTTAATGCTTTGCCGTCTTCTTCAAATTCAACTTCTCTCCATAAACTATTAAGCGATGTCCCGATGAGTTCACTAAGTTGATAATCCCTGACAATGCCGACATCTTTTAAGACTGACATTATTAGTGACGGAATAAGCTTTGCTCTGTTAGTTTCAATGTCTAAGAAGTGGCTGAAATAAACACTTATTGAATCAATCGCTCGCTCGATAACTTGCAGATCATAACAATCCTTCTTTATGCTCGCTAAGTATCTTGCCTCATAGTCATCTGGTTCTTCTGATTTCGATAATACGGACGATTTTTCTGCTTTTGCTTTTTGGCCTTCTCTCTGTAATAGCTTTTTTAAGGAGCTAATTAACGACAAACTAACCACTCTCCTTTTATTAGTTTATCTTCAAATTAAGATATATTTACACTAAATATAAAACTTTGTAAAGAGGAATCTAGAAACCCTTTAATCTTTTTAATTCTTCTCTTACAACCAAGCGATCATCCCAAGGGAAACGTTTTCCGCCGATTATTATTGACTGCTCCGCGCCCTTCCCTGTTATTAAAACAATATCGCCTTTATTCGCCAAAGATATGGCTTTTCTTATTCCCTCTCTTCTATCTTCTATAACAAATAAATCGCCCTTTCTTTTCTTCCCGTATTTTACTGCAGAACGGGCAATATCTTCCAAAATTTCTACAGGATCATCCTCATAAGGATCAACATTGGATACAACTACATAATCTGCTTTTTTAGCAGCAATCTTGCCCATCACCGGCCTTTTTGCCTTATCCCTTCCCCCGCCTTCAGCACCTAAAAGAATTATAACATTTCCCTTATCGCCAATAATTTTTCTCGCGGTATCTAAAACCGCTGTAATACTTTTTTCTTCATGAGCATAATCAACTAAAACAATAAAATCTTTTGCCTCTTTGATTTTTTCCATTCTTCCAGGAATAAAATGCAAATCCTCTAATCCTTGTTTTATAAGATTTGCCGGAATGGCTAAAATAGAACATACAGCGATAGCCGGTAGAGCATTTAAAACATTAAACTCGCCTAGTATATTTAGATGATATCTTGTCCCTTTAACGTTAAAATAAACACCGCCGTTATTGCTTTTTATTTCATCGGCGGAAAATTGGGCTTCTTTATTTAGCCCATATGTCAATTTCCTGTCTGCTCTAAAGGACAAAAAATAATTTTTATGAGGACTATCCTCATTTATAATGATTGTTTTTTTGACTACTCTTCCGCCGATTATTTTGCGGTTTTTAAGATCCATTAAGGAGGAAAAAAGCTCACCCTTTGTTTTTTTATAGTTTATGAAACTCCCGCCATGGGATTGTAAATGTTCAGGGTATAGGTTTGTAAATACCAATATATCAAATAGAATGCCCACATGCCGTGATTGTTTTATACCCTCGGATGTAACCTCTATCACACAAAACTTACATCCTTGCCCAACCATTGTTTTTAAAATTTTTTGCAACTTGAACCGGCCGGGCATCGTCATGTGAAATTTATTTAAAAACTCATCTTTGCCAATACGAATATTAGCCGTACCAATAAGCCCTGTTTTTAGTCCTGCTCTAGTTAAAGAGGCCCAAATAAAATTTGCGGCTGAGGTTTTCCCTTTTGTCCCGGTTATTCCAATAATTATCATTTCCGAAGAAGGATATCTGTAAATAAAAGCAGCCAAACTGGCTAAGAAATGATGATATAGCAATATAAGCCTTTCGGGGACTAATTGTCTAATAGCTGATTTTATCCTCATAATGATTTAATTCTTTTTCGCAAATTATAAAGGTTATACCAAAGAGACTTGAAAACAAAATCATAAAAGTCTGAATATTCTAAAACCTCCCCGCCGAATTTTTTCTTAAAGGCGGATATACCGCTCCAGTTTTCGTGAGTTATTTTTTCACCGGCATCAATGGCCCCAAAATTGTAATATTTTAGGCCTCTTTGTTTAGCTTCTTCAATCGCTTTCCAATGAACCAAATAAGGAACCATTAAATTTCGATAATTTTGAGAAGAAGCACCAAAGGGATAAAAAGCAGTCTCTCCGTAAAAAACCACCAAATTAGTTACCAAAATTTCGTTTTGAAATTTACCAACAAAAAGATTTATGTTTTCGTTTTTAGCCCCATCTTCAAAAATATTTTCATAATATCTTTTCGGATGAAGCCCAAATTTTCCCCTTTCGGCCGTTTCCTGCATCAATGTATAAAAAACATCAAAATATTTGTTTAGATCTTTGCCTTTTATAATTTCAACCCTTACTCCTTTCCTTTCTGCCAAACGAATATTATATCGAGTTTTTTGATGCATTTCGGCTAAAAGCTCTTCCTCACTTTTTTGGATATCCAAAACCCAATCAAATTTTGACTGAAAAAATGCCGAGTGGTAGCTATAAAATGGCGCTTTTTTACCCAGCATTTTTTCTTGAAAAGTGCTGGGTTTCTTTATTGGTGGATAAATGTCGTACCGCAAAAAAACTGCATTTTCTTCCTGGGCAACAGCCGTCATTTTTTTAGAAAAATCTTTTAAGAAATCCGCACTTGTATTTTTTATAACCGGCCCGTGAGGAACATAAAGATAAGATTTACCAAAGGGGAGCGAATAAGTAATCACCTGAAAAAATCCAACCGGCTTTTGGTTTTCTAAAACTTTAAAACGCTTAACTTTATGACCCATTTGTTTTTGCCACTCACCGTATAGAAAGCTTTGGGTAAAATAACTATCCTTCGAAATCAAAAGCGGATTATAGTCCTCGGCATTTTCTGCTTCTTGAAATTCAAATTTATCTATCATGGCTAATATTATACATTATAAATCCAGCACTTTGCGAAAAGTGACAGGTTAAAATAAAAAAAGGGCTAAGCCCTTTGTTGGTGTTAATTTATATGAATGCATCTTTGGCAATATCTTTGCGATACTGCATTCCTTCAAAGTTAATAAGTTTTACTGCATCGTAAGCATTCTTTAATGCTTCATCTAATTTTTCTGCAACTGCTGTTACTCCTAAAACGCGTCCTCCGGAAGTGTAAAAATTACCATTATTTTTCTTGATTCCGGCATGAAAAACAATCACTCCGGAAGTTTTTTGCCTTTTCTAAACCGTAAATCGGCACGCTCTCTGATTGAGCTTCTGGATAATTAGCTGATACTAAAACTACACAAACTGCAAAGCCAGGTTTCCAAGAAATTTTTATCTTTTTGAGCTCTTTATTAACACAAGCCTCAATAATATCCAATAGATCGGTTTCTAATAAACGCATATAAACTTGGGTTTCCGGGTCGCCAAAGCGGGCATTAAATTTTAAAACCCTTTGGTCATAAGATGAAAACTTTAAGCCCGGATATAAAACCCCTATAAAAGGATGGCCTGAGTTTTTAAGTCCGTCTAAAGCTGGGTTAATGATTCCTTTTTCTATTTTCTTTAAATCATGTTCAGAAACCCAGGACACTGGGGCATATGCTCCCATACCGCCAGTATTAGGACCTTTATCCCCATCAAAGATTGTCTTGTAATCTTGAGAAGCTGGAAACAAAACTGCGGTTTTACCATCACAGAAAGCATTAATAGAAACTTCCTCACCATAAATAAAATATTCAATAACAACTTAATTGCCAGCTTTACCGTGAAATCTATTAAGCATAATTTTTTTAATGCTTGATTTGCTTCTGCAGTGCTTCGACAAATATAAACACCTTTACCTAGAGCTAATCCGCTTGCTTTTATTACAATCGGAAATTTTTGTGTCTCAATATATTTTTGAACATTAGTCATTTCGTCAAATATTTTGAATGAGGCTGTAGGAATTTTATTATCCTCCATAAAAAACTTTGCGAATGCCTTGGAAGCTTCTTCGATTTGGGCCGCTTGCTTACTGGGTCCAAAGATTTTAAGTTCTTCTTCGAAGCAATCAACAATACCTCTTGCCAAGGGATCATCTGGTCCAACAATCGTTAAGTCAATTTTTTCTCCCTTTGCAAAGCTTACAAGGTCTTCAATTTGAGTCGCTTTAATGGGAATGCTAGAAGCGAATTCTTCAGTCCCTGCATTCCCGGAGCAACGAATATTTGTACAACTTTTGGAGATTGATATAATTTCCAAACTAAGGCATGTTCTCGTCCGCCAGAACCTATGACTAAAACTTTCACGGCAATCCTCCCCTTATTTCAAGGTGCGAATTATTTAATAATTGCTTCTTGTTTAATTGCCGATAAATCGTTGTTTATAACAATCGGCTTCATCCCCAGAATCTCTTCCTTATAAGAAATTTCCGGAATGGGGTTTAAAAGATAAATTGGCTTTTTTTGATAAAATGCCAAACCCATTTCCACTAAAGAATTCGGACCAAGATAATTCTCAATATCATTTTTTGTATAATTTAGGACTAAAATTGCATCTGCCCAATCTATTTTTTGATAATGCATTCTCATTGCCTCGGCTTTTCTGTCCCAAATCCAACTATCATGCGCCATATTATCAGCTTTACGCATTTTATAATAATC
>JBBIQZ010000013.1:0-14969 GCA_037442065.1 bacterium
GATAGGGTTGTTAAATCCTTAGAAGCAGTTTGGCCTAAGAACTGCCAGGAATAAGTTGATAAAGCGGCATTTATATTTATCCGTCCGTAACCATAATAATCGGTTCTTTGCTGACCGCCCATACCCGAAACTTTATCGGCCGAACTTTCTATGATATTTATTATTTGAGAATTCGTATAACTGGGATTTTTGGCTTTTATTAAAGCAGCTTCAGCGGAAACATGGGGAGTAGCCCCGGAAGTTCCCCCAAAACCTGAGGTGTAATTTCCTAAACCGTAACCCCCTCCTCCGGTTATATCGGTTGTGTAAAGATTTATTCCGGGAGCTACCACATCCAATTCCGGCCCGTAATTTGACCCCCAATAGCCGGTAATAGCCGTAGATATTCTTTGGTCAGACAAATTAGTTGCCCCTACTGCTAAAACGTTAGAAAATTTAGCTGGATAAAGAATTTGGTTTGAATCATCATTACCAACCGCTGCCACCATTAAAACCCCTTGGCCATAAGCATAATTTACTTCATCCTCTAATGATTGACTAAAACTGGAAGTACCTAAACTCATGTTAGCAATATCAATATTATTATCTGCTGAATATTCCAAAGCAGAAATAATATCCGAAACATAACCGGAACCATTTTGATCTAAAACTTTTAAAGGAACAATTTTAGCGTTCCAATCTACCCCGGCAACGCCAAGATTATTATTAGAAATAGCTGCTGCAATTCCAGAAACAGACGTTCCGTGAGCATTATCATCGGTGGCGGAATTCGCATCATTAACCCATTTATTGGTAACTGAATTAAAAGGCAAAGAAGGATTTTGCAAAGCACCGTTTGCGAAATCAAAACCCTTATAATCGTCAATATAACCATTCCCGTCATCATCTAAACTATTATTGTTTATTTCGCCAGGATTTGTCCAAACTCTTGACGTTAAATCTTCATGGTTATAATCAATACCAGTGTCAATGATTGCTATTTTAACGCTTGAATTTCCTTGATTTATACTCCAACCCTCTGGAGCTTTAATTTTAGGTAAGGACCATTGACTGGAATAAAGGGTATCATTGGGAACAGTAGCGGCCTTTACTTTATAATCAGGCTCTACATAAGAAACATTGGGGTCTAACTTTTCTTCGCTATAAACTTCTTCAATGGTTTTTCCTTGCGGTATCTTTATCCTATAAATTCCCGCTTTATTAACTGCCTTCCCTTCTATATTTAAGTTTTTTAATGACGTTGCACCTTTTTC
This sequence comes from bacterium, assembly GCA_037442065.1. Lineage (GTDB taxonomy): Bacteria > Patescibacteriota > CPR2_A > CG2-30-33-46 > CG2-30-33-46 > JBBIQZ01. Next base: position 1,254 of record JBBIQZ010000013.1, read on the forward strand.
TTTATTTTTAAATTTAACTAAAAGTTCATCCTTTTTAAAATCCCCGGAAAAAGGAAACTTATCTTGGGCGTTTACCCTTACAAAAAAGAAGCCTCCCAAAATAAGCAGGGTTAAAGAAAAACAAAGAAGGGGAGTTAAAAACCTCTTCAATTTCTTCCTTTCATTAACTGTCTCTATGTTAATATTGAACTTTATAAATTGCCACCCTCATTAAAGGGTTAGAAATATTTCCCAAGTTGGTACCTTGGTAATAATAACTTAAAATACTTTGGTAAGAATCTCCTCTTTGAGCTCTTTGTAAAGCACCGTAAGCAGATAAACCTACTCCATGACCTAATAAAGTTAAACTGTTACAATCCGGATCAGGAACAGAAACTAACCAAGGAGTATTTGTCCAGCCCCAAACTTCTTGTGCAGAACGTGTTCGCCCATCTGATCTAGAGAAAAACGGGGTGATAACTGGGCTCCCTCCATAAAAAACGGCTTGACTAGAAGTGTTGCTTACAGCTTGAGGAATTGACGGCGCTAATATTTCAAACCCATAACCCGCGTAAACTTGGTCATCACCATTCCCTTGTCTTGAATTTTTTAAGTAAAAAGGTTCTCCGGGATATTTACCGCCGCGAGAAATATGATAATACCCATAACTTCTTTCAACAACAGCCATTGTTTCTAAATGAGTTAAAGGAGAAGATGCTGACGACTCGGCCATGCCCTTAAGATAATCTTCTAATGGTAATTCGTTAATGGCCCACAAAGCATTAGAGGTTGGTGAGTAACGAACTTCTATTGCTCCTCTAAATTGATTGTAATTTACTGTTCCGTTCCAATTTAAATCGTTATAAGAATCTATTCTTAAATTTCCTGCAGTTGGGTTAAAACGAACTCCGGAACTTGTAGAACCTGAACCAGTGGGAGTTGTAACATAATAATTTCCATTAATATAGTAAACCTTTGAAGGCGCCCAATTGCTGCCACTTCCTAATAAGTTGTTGGATAAATCCCTAACTTCATAGCTTACATTGCCAGATACCTGAATACCGGTACCCCCTAAAACCACTGTATAATAATTTACCCCGGGGTCGTTCATCCAAGTTATTCCTTCGGTTAACAAAGAAAAATGCTCTCTATAGACCCCCGGGGTTCCTGGGGCTTTGATGGTCCAGGAGAAGGTTGTAGTTTCTCCGGGAGCTACAGTGTCTACCCCATTAGGTAGACCAACAGGACGGTTGGAACCTAACCAAGTACCATCATTAAAAGAGCTTAATCTATCTCTAGGGTTGGTGGTACCGACCCTAGTAGGATTTAAACCAGTTCTTTGCCAAGTTACAGTTCCAGTGTTTTTAGCAGTTAGAGTTAAAGTGGCGGTATCACCTGGGGATAGGGTTGTTAAATCCTTAGAAGCAGTTTGGCCTAAGAACTGCCAGGAATATATATCAGGATTTACCGTAATGGTAAGCACCGCATTAGTATTCATCCAAGTTTCGCCTTCAGCTAACGGAGCAAAATATTCATTATAAGTTCCTGGGGCAACCGCTGGTTTTAATTTAAAAGTAAAGGTCCCTGTGCCGCCAGGAGGAACTGATGATTCATTTAATACAGCGGGTCTATTGGGCCCTAACCAATCATAATCATAAAATAAACTGGAGCGATCCTGGGGGTTAGAACAACCTAAACGAACTTGGTTGGATGAAGTATTAGTCCAAGTGGCTGTTCCAGTATTTTTAAAAGATAAAGTGACCGGTGTTTCTTGATTTCTTACTACACTTAGGGATTGCGAAGAGCTTAAAGCCTCTGCTTTATAAGTGCCTTTGACCGTAATGGAAGTAGATACACCGCTTCCAAACCATTCCAAACCTTCGGCTAAAACACGAAAGCCTTCATTATATGTACCTGGGGTTTGGGAAGCTTGCATTACAAAAGTAAAACTACCGGTTTGTCCTGGCAGAACCGAATCTTCGTTTAGTCCTACAGGTCTATTTGGTCCCAACCAGTTACTTGTAGCAAAAGCGCTGGAGCGATCTTGAGGATTTGCTGTACCAAGACGAACGGGATTTACCCCATTTTTTTGCCAAGTAACTCCACCGGTATTTTTAAATCGTATAGTAGCCGTATAAGTGTCACCGGTATAAAGTGTTTGGGGCATATCCTTAGATGAAAATTCTGAATTATAAAGCGGGCTATTTACAACAATGTAAAAATTAACTAGAGGGTTATTCATCCAAACTAAGCCTTCGGCTAAAGGATTTACGTATTCTTTATAAACGCCGGGGGTATTAGGAGCTTTAATTTTAAAAACAAAAGTGCCAACACCGCCAGGGGCAACGGAACCTTCTTGCAATCCTGCAGGCCTTGGAATATCTAGCCAACTTGAATCATAGAAAGAACTGGAACGATCTTGAGGATTACTTGTTCCAAGATGAATAGGGAAAGAGCCATTATTATACCAAGTGCTTCCACCAATATTTTTAGCTTTCAATCTTAAGAATTTTTCCTGGCCGGTGAGAGTAGCTGTTAAATCAGCAGGGGTTGTTAGTGATTGATCCTCAAATGCCTCCTGGGAAACCATCTGCCAGCGATAGTCAAAGTAAGTAGTTATATAAAAGTTTAAGCTTAAATCATTCATCCAAGATTGGCCTTCTATCAAGGGGGTAAAATATTCCCTAAACTCACCGTTTCTAGCCGGGACCTGGATATCAAAAACAAAGCTGGCATTTTGCCCAGGTAAAACCTGATTTTCCACCATTGCTGTTGGGCGATTGGCTCCGAGCCAATCAGGGGTAGCAAAAATACTATTTCTGTCCCGCGGATTAGATGTCCCTAATCTTACCGGATTAGAGCCAGAATTACTCCAAGTTCTTGTGCTGGTATTTTTGATAACTAATCTTAATGTTACTCTCTGTCCTGGAGAAAGATTAGTTAAGGCAACAGGCGTTGATAAACTTTGATTGGTAAAGGCTTCTTGGGAGATAATTTGCCAAGGATATGAATATTTTGGATACTTCGAAGCAGTTATATTTCTTATATTCCCTATTGTTGACCAAAAAGCAGTACCCGGACATTCGGTATAATTTTTATACTGACCATCATAATAAGCATATTCTCTATGGCCGCCCATATTCGGTACCCAAGCGCCGTAAGGAGCAGCTGTCCCTAAAGGATTTATGTTATGGTTAGCCATTCTTTCGGCAGCAAACTCTGTTAAAGAATTACGCGTTTCGGGAGTAATATCTTCTGCGGAATAAGTACCTAAAAGAGCAATTCCAATACTCCCATAATTATATTTATAAGCGTGGCCGCCAACAACGTTTTCACCGCCAAAGCGGCCTTCGTAAATATTGCCATATCGGTCAATTAAAAAATTATAGCCGATGTCGCCCCATCCTCGACTATAAGTATGGTACTGCCAAATTGCTCTAACCGTTGACGCAGGATCAGGATCATAATTAGAAGTTACTGTATGATGAAGCACTGTTCTTTCATAATTTTGATATTCAGGCGGCCAGTATAAGCCTTGTCCTTGAAATGCCGTTCCATTGGGGTCTGGCGAGCCCCAGCCCGCCCTGGAAATAACCGGCAGAGAAGAGCTTGCGGCCTTGGCCTCGCTTAAGAGTTTACTAATATTATTGTTATTCTTGGGAACGGTAGATACTTTAGGCCCTTTGGTTGAATCAATATAATTGAAACTAATATCTTTTAAAACAGGGGTTTTTTTAAGATTATCGGTTTTTAAGGTTACTTTATATTGAAAAGCTTCTATTTGATTTTTATTCTCGTTGGCAAAGATTAACTCAGCAAAGTTTTGGTCTGAATTTACTTCAGTAACTTTCCCTTCGTCGGTATCGGAAATAGCGGCCTCTTGCCAATTTTCCCAGTTGTCTTTTGTTTTTAATCTAACCTCGATTTTTATTTCTGCGCCTTCCGGCGTTTCAGATTTCCAATGAGGCCCTAAGGCATTAAATTTAAAGGGGGTTGTAAAAACTTGGGATACAAAAACATCCTCTTTTTTTGAACCTGACAGTTTAAGGCTGTCTTTGGTTTCAAAAGAAAGAGGATTAATTTTAGATATATCAAATTTTAAACTAGAAAATTCTTTAAAGGTTTTATCTTCGGATTTGATGTCGGTTTTTTGGTCCTTTGAATAAGAATTTCCTAAAATGAAAGTTGTAGCGAAAAATACTACTAAAAAGGTTGCTGTCTTTAAGCTAATCCCTACTACTCTTTTTTTCATTTTTGTTTTGATAATAATTAATTTTTATTTTTAATAATACCGATAAAGGGTAGAGTAAAGGAGGGATAAATATAGATAATTTTATACCTTTATATTATACACTAATTCGAGCCTAAAATCAAGCCCAAACGAGACTGGTTTACTTACTTGCCTTTGCTTTGGAAGAAAGATTTAATTTTATAACCTTCTCCCATGGTAAATCAAGAGTGTTTCTCCCAAAGTGTCCATAAGCGGCTACCTTCCTATATATGGGCCTTCTTAAGTTTAATGTTTCAATTATTGCTGCCGGCCGTAAATCAAAATTTGACTTTACGATGTTTATTAATTTATCCTCGGGCACGTTTGAAGTCCCGAAAGTTTCAACTAAAACAGAGACTGGTTTAGAAACTCCTATTGCATAAGCTATTTGAACTTCAGCTATCGAGGCTAAATTATTAGCAACAATATTTTTAGCAACATATCTTGCCATATAGGCGCCGGAGCGGTCAACTTTCGTGGGATCTTTTCCTGAAAAAGCACCGCCTCCGTGGCGAGCGTAACCTCCGTAAGTATCTACAATTATTTTACGACCGGTTAAACCAGCGTCTGCATGAGGTCCGCCACAAACAAATCTCCCGGAAGGATTTATATAAAATTTAATATCATCCTTTAGAAATTTTTTAGGCAAAACTGGATAAATAATTTTCTCTTTAATTTCTTTTTCAATTTCCTTGTGAGAAATGCCATCTTCGTGCTGAGTGGAAACAATAATAGTATCAATTCTTGAGGGTTTATTGTTTAAATATTCTACCGAAACCTGTGACTTGCCGTCCGGTCTAAGCCAGGATATTTTTTTACTTTTTCTTACTTCGGTTAATTTTTCGGTTATCTTATGAGCTAAAGAAATCGGCAGGGGCATAAATTCGGGAGTTTCTTTGCAGGCAAAACCAAACATCATCCCCTGATCTCCGGCTCCGATGCATTCATAAGGATCATCTTCGTCCTCTTTTAAAACCCCTTGGGCAATATCTAGAGACTGAGGTTTTAAAAAATCTAAAACCTTACAAGTTTTATAATCTATTCCCCATTCGGCGTTGTTGTAACCGATTTCCTTTAAAACATTACGGGCAATTTTTTCGGGGTTTATTTTGGCCCTGGTTGTTATTTCGCCGGCAATAACAATTAAATTAGTAGAAGCTAATGCTTCGCAAGCTACTCTTCCATTAGGATCTTTTTTAAAAACTTCGTCTAAAACAGCATCCGAAATTTGATCGCAAATTTTATCCGGATGCCCTTCGGTGACTGATTCCGAAGTAAAAATGTGTTTGTGCATAATTTACTCCCGGGGCCTCAAAATGCCTATTTCTTTAGTGAGGCCGGGCCCCACACTTAAAATTTTAAGTGTGGGGCAGTTAATTTTACTACAACCTAATTTCGCTAAGACTCCGCTGGATTATTTTGCGCTCTTGCTATCACAAAATAAAAATCTGCCAATTGGCAGATAAGCAAAGCTTATCTTTCCCAAAATGGGTTGGATTTAGCACCCACACTGCTTAATTTAAGCCAGGGTTGCTGAGTAACTTCTAGCGGGCCAATTCCCTTGTTACTTCTCTTGATAAATATTTGGTTTTCAATATTTAGATTATAATTTCTTTTTCAAAACTAGTCAATAGAATAAAGAAATCTTATTCTCCCTCTTTTTAAGGAGTATTTGTTTTTGAAAATCTATTTGCAAGCATTGAGAAAAACCGCTCGGAAATTGTCTTTTAATCCATGCATCGAAGAAAAAGCGTTAAAAAAATTAGCGCATGAGAAGCGGCCACGTCAGACGTGGGCGAGAACCTGTTTAACCCGAGCGAACATCGTGGTAACAGATGAGAACGAGGGCGTGCCCCGAAGAGGTCGTTCAGGTTCGAAAGCTGCCTGCCGGCAAGCCCTGCCTGACGGCAGGCAGGGCTTCGAATAGTGAAATTTTTAGCTTTTTCGAGTCGCGTGGTGGCTTTTGGTACTTTTGGCCAGACAAAAGTACATATATTAGCTTACTTCCCTATGCAAAACTTGGAAAATATTTTATCTAAAGCTTCCTTTACAACTACTTCGCCGGTAATCTTGTCTAAACTATTTTTTGCAGAATCTAATTCTTGTAAAATTTTATCCTCGGTTTCTCCAATCTCGGCTAACTTTTGAGCTTCCTCTAAATATTTTAGCGTTATTTCTAGAAGATTTTTTTGCCTTAGATTAGTTATTAATACTCCTTCGGTCGTATCTTTGTTTTTTACTTTTTCAAAAATTTCTTTCTCTATATTTTTAATCCCTATGCCTTTAATAGCTGCAGTTTTAAAAACCTTTAGAATATTTAAACCCTTTGCTGGGATTTTTTTAAATCCTTTGTTTAAATCTATTTTATTTTTTATTAAAAAGATTTCTTTGGTTTTAAATACTTGTTTAATCTCTGGCCTTAAAAGATTTAAAAATTTCTCTAAATCTTTTTCTTTTTCTATAACTACTAATAATAAATGAGATTCTTTAATAGCTCTTTCGGATCTTAGAATGCCTTCTTTCTCGATTTTGTTTTCAGTTTTGGTTATGCCGGCCGTATCAAAAAGCCTAATTAAAATGCCCTTAATTTCTATTTGCTCTTCTAAAATATCTCTGGTTGTCCCTGGAATATCGGTAACAATGGCCCTGGAATCTTTTACTAAAGCATTTAATAAGGAGGATTTCCCGGCATTGGGGAGCCCAACAATGGCCACCTTTAAACCTTCTTTGTAAATTGTCCCTAAAGAAGCGCCATCAAGCATTTCTTTTAATAATTTTTGAGGTTTTAAAATTTTAAAAGCGATTTCTTTTTTGGTTATTTGAGGAATATCTTCGTCGGGAAAATCAATATTTAAAAGTAGCTGGGAATGTACCTTTAAAATTAAGTTTAAAATTTTAGAGATTTCGTTTTTTAAACTGCCGGCAAGTTGTTCTTCGGCAATCTTTTGAGATTTTTCTGTTTTAGCATAAATAATATCGGCGATGGCCTCTGCTTGAGTTAAATCAATGCGGCCGGCTAAAAATGCTCTTTCAGTAAACTCTCCGGGGCGAGCAATTCTTGCGCCTTCTTTTAAGACTTTTTCTAAAACTCTTTTAGTAGCAACAAATCCGCCGTGGCAGTAAATTTCAACCATATCCTCAGCGGTATAACTTTTGGGAGCTTTAAAATAAGAAACTAAAACTTCATCTATAACTTCTTTTTTTGAATTTATTATCTTCCCATAATAAAGTTTGCGGCTTTCCAATTTCGAAAGTTTGGGGGAGAAAATTTTTTTTAATATCTTTAGACTCTTGTTGCCGCTTATGCGAATAATAGCAACCCCGGCATTGCCGAATGCCGTAGCGCAGGCTGCAATTGTATCCTTAAAAAGAGTGCTTTTTATTTTTAACTCCCTTGGGATTCTTTGGTCATCTGTCTGTCTATCCAATATTGCTGGAAAATCCCAAACAAAGTTGTTGTTATCCAATATATTGACAAAACAGCGGGGAAGGTTATCAAAAACACAATTGTTAAAACAGGGAAAGCCAGCATCATAGCATTCATGCTAGCATTAGCTTCGTTTGCCGAATTATTTTTAACCATCATCATTTTTGATTGAAAGTATTGAAGAACAGAAGCGAATATCGGCAAAATTAATAAATATCCTTTATTGGGAATAACGGTTAAATCTAAAAACCTAAAGGCCATAGAGCTTATAGTTAAACCGGAGACTAAACTTTTTATCGGCCCGTATAAAGCGAACCCATTTTTAAGCCCTTCTCTAAAAACAACTAAAAGACCGATTAAAAACGGCATTTGAAACAAAAGCGGCAAGCAGGAAGAAAAAGGGTTAATGCCTTGTTTTTGATAAAGTTCAAGCATTTTTTTGGTTTGCAATTCTTTATCGTTTTTATATTGATCTTGAATTTTTTTTATTTCCGGCTGAAGTTTTTGCAGGGCCAATCTTGATTTTTCGGCCTTAGTGGAAAACCTTAAAAGCAAAACCCTTACCGCCACCGTTAAAAGGATAACGGCCACCCCCATATCTCTTGTTATAGCAAAAAAGAGTATCAAAAGATTGTAAAAGGGGATGTATATTAAATTTTGCATCAATGAATTTAGCATTTTTTTATCTTACCAAGACTAGCATTAAAATGGAAATTATTGAGAGGTAGACAAAAATTAAAGCAAGGCCTTTAAAAAAATATTTAGAAGTTACATTGTCTACCGTATCTATCCCGCCTTTTGACCAAGGATTGCATCTATTGATCCGGTAGAATCCCAAAACAATACCCCTCCCAACGCCAAACCTTTCTACTGCATCTATTGTATATTGGGAACAAGAAGGTTTAAAGCGGCAAAATCCTTCGGAGTATAAAAATGATAAAGGCCCGTGATCTGGTGATAAAGTTTTTTGGTAAATTTTTATTAAACTTATGACTATTTTTTTCATTGGAGCAACCGAGCTTTTTTAAATAAAAGAGTTATCTCTTTTTCTATCTCTTCAAATTTTAAATCAACACTTTTGGGAAAAGCGGTTATTACAATATCAAGATTTTCTTTGATATGAGGAAGTAGGGTCTTTAAAACTTCTCGCATCCTTCTTTTAAGCTTGTTTCTTTTGATACTTTTGACTGAAACATTTTTCCCCACAACAAACCCGATCCTAGGATTTTTAAATCTGCTTTTTTGAAATCTCAAAGAAAAAAGGAAGTTTTTTATCCCTTTGCCCTTATAGACTCTTTGAAAATCTCTCTCTTTGATTAACCTATTTTTTAAAGGGAGCATTTTAAACTGTAAGTCGGGCTCTTTTTTTGTTTCTTCTTCTTTTAAGAGTCTTTCTACCCGCTGTTGTGCTCATCCTTTTTTTAAAGCCGTGTTCTTTTTTTCTTTTTCTTACTTTGGGCTGATATGTGCTTTTTGGCATTTTAAAAACTCATTACTTTAATTATTGTATCAAATTTCCCAAAATTTAAAAGCACCTTGCGCCCTGTGGATAAATCTGCTACCATAAAAACTGGATGTGAATATCTTTAGGGCATCTGCTAGAAATAGATTCTCTAATTTAATTTTTATTTTAGCGGGGTGAATAAATGGATAAGCAACAAGTTTGGGAAGCCGTCTTGGGCGAACTAGAGCTTTCTTTAAGCAAGGCAAATTTTACTACTTGGTTTAAAAATACCTCTATTTTAGATTATGACACCCGAAAGGCAGTTATTGCTGTTCCTAATAGTTTTACTAAAGAGTGGCTAAAAAATAAATATGAGCAAAAAATTATAGAGGCCCTAAAAAATATAGTTGGCGATATTGAAAAAATTGAATACGAGATAAAGTCTCCCCTAGAAATAAAAGAAGTAAAGCTTCAAGTTGAAGAAATGAAAGAAAAAGAAGACGAACTCGAAACGCCTATAAACTATTCTTTAAATCCTAAATACACTTTTGAAAATTTTATTATTGGAAGCTCTAATAAGCTGGCCCATGCCGCCTCGCTGGGGGTGGCAAAATCGCCTGGTAAGAAATACAACCCCTTATTTATCCATGGCGGGGTTGGCCTAGGAAAAACTCATTTAATTCAAGCGGTAGGGAATGAAATCGCTAAAAATTTTAAAAAAACTGTTCTTTATATCCCCTCGGAAAAATTCGTTAACGAATTTATAGAATCTATAAGCTCGCAAAAAACTAACGGGTTTAAAAATAAATACCGGAATGTTGATGTTTTGATTATTGATGACATCCAGTTTTTGGCCGGCAAAGAATCAACCCAAGAAGAGTTTTTCCACACCTTTAACACCCTTTATGAGGCAAGTAAACAAATTATCTTGTCCTCCGACAGGCCGCCAAGCGCCCTAAACACTTTAGAAGAAAGAATAAGGTCTCGGTTTGAAGGAGGGATGATTGCTGATATCCAGGCGCCCGATCTAGAAACAAGAATTGCCATCCTTAAAACTAAGGCAAAAAATAAAAACTTCCAAATGCCCTTAGAGGTTATGGAGTTTATTGCCCAAAATATTCACCAAAATGTTAGAGAATTAGAAGGGGCTTTAACTCGAGTTATTGCTTACTGCGAATTAAATAATGTTTCCCCATCCCAAGAAGTGGCAAACATGGCCCTAGAAAGCGTTTTAAGCCGCTCAAAGAAAAAATCATTAAGACCAAAAGAGGTTTTAGAAATAATCGCTAATTTTTTTGATATTAGAGTAAATGACATATTGTCTCAAAAGAGAAATAAAGAAATTGCTCTGCCCAGACAAATTACAATGTATATTTTAAGAGAGGAATTACATCAGTCTTTCCCTCAAATAGCAAAAACTTTGGGAGGAAGGGATCATACCACTATAATGCACGGGGTTAAAAAAATAAAAAATATTGTTAAAGACAAGGGCTCGTTAAGCCACGATATTAAAACTTTAAAGGAAAAGTTTTATGCTATTTAACTGTGGAAAACTAAACCATTTTTGTGGATAAAAATTGAAGCTTTATTTTTCCACTTTTTATCCATTGTTTTATAAACACCTTTTTAAACAACAAATTTTAATAAATTAGCTTTAAAAAACAACTTTTCCTTAGTTTACACACCCCTTACTATTATTACTTTTCTTATATATAAATAATGATAAAATAATAATGAGGATAAAAAATGAAATTTTCCTGTTTACAAGAAAACTTAAATAAAGGATTAATCCAGGTTTCTAGAATATCAACCACCAAAAGCACCCTCCCTATTCTAGAAAATGTTTTAATAAAAACAGAAGGCGGTCGCTTAAAACTAGTAACCACCGACTTAGAAGCGGTAATTATTCAATGGATAGGAGGAAAAGTAGAAAAAGAGGGTTCTTTAACTGTTCCCTGCCGGCTACTTTCTGAATATATAAATTCTTTACCAAATAACAAAGTAGAGCTTAAGTCCTCAGATAATGTTGATTTATCAATATCAACTGAAGAATATGAAGCTAATTTTAAAGGTCAATCCGCCGAAGATTTTCCAATTATTCCAGAAGTAAAAAGCAGTACATTCACTTCTATTAAAGCAAAAGTATTAGGAGAAGCTTTGTCAGAAGTTGTTTATGCGGCTGCCGTTGATGAGTCCCGCCCAGTTTTAACTGGAGTTTTATTTTCTTTTGAAAAAAATAATCTAAAATTAGCTGCTACAGATAGCTATAGGTTGGCCGAGAAAAAGATAACTTTAAAAAATAAACTAGCTTCTTCTAAAAAAATTATTATTCCTGCTCGAACTATTGCTGAACTCTTGAGGATTTTAGCTGACATTGACGAAGAGATCGAGGTTAAAATTGGTGAAAGCCAGGTATTATTTCACTCAAAAAACACTGATGTTATTGCCAGGCTTATAGATGGAAACTTCCCTGATTATGAAAAAATAATTCCCGAACAACATTCTACAAAAGCGGTTGTATCAAAAGATAAATTCATCAATATTGTTAAAGTGGCTTCTCTTTTTGCCAAAGAAGGGGGAAATAATATTAAAATTAAATTAAACCCCAAAGGGAAAATGGTTGTTTCGGCTACCACCTCGCAAGTAGGCGACAATGTTTCTCAAACAGAAGCAGAAATAGAGGGCGTGGAGGGCGAAATATCTTTTAATGCTAGATACTTGCTGGATTTTTTAGGAAACCTAAAAGCGCCCAAAGTTTCATTAGAGATAAGCGGGAAACTAAAACCGGCCGCCCTAAGACCAGAAGGAAAAGACGATTATCTTCATATAATTATGCCCCTAAGCGCTTAATTAAACACATCCGCAAAAAGTTCATTATTTATAAAAAAGACAGGCCTTTTAAAAAGCCTGTCTTTTTTGAGGCTATCTAAAAAGAGATAAATTGTATAAAATAAAAATATGCAAATTTTAAGACTAGAATTAGAAAACATTAGAAATTTTAAGAGCCTAAATTTTAATTTTAACAACCAACTAACGACGGTTTATGGAGGAAATGCCCAAGGTAAAACAAGTCTTTTAGAAGCAATTTATTTTTTAACTTTAACCAAATCTCCTAGAAAAATAAAAGACAAGGATATTATTTTAAAAGGAGAAACCAGAGGTAAAATAAAGGGTATTTTTAAAAAACAAAACGAAGATTTAGAGATAGAGTTTTTATTAGGTTCTTCTAAAATAGGGAAAATTAATAAAAAGCCTTCATTAATGAAGGAAGTTTTGGGGCAGGTTTTTACCGTTCTTTTTACCGTTGAAGACCTGGATATCATTGAGAATCCTTCTCGGAAAAGAAGGTTTTTGAACATTTTATTAAGCCTTTTGGATAAAAGTTATTTTTTAAACCTTTTAGAATATCAAAAAGTTTTAAAAAGAAGAAATAAAACCTTATTTTTGATAAAAACAGGCAAAAGCACTCTTCCCGAACTTGATTTTTGGGACGAAGAAATAGCGTCTCTAGGGGCAGCAGTTTCCCAAAAGAGAAAAGAAATAATTTTAAAGATAAATAAACTCTTAAAAGAAAACAGCTTATTTTTTAAAACACCCCTTACCTTAAGATACAGGACTAAAGCACTTTTAAAAGAAGATCTTAAAAAAAAGCTAAAAGAAAATCGAGACAGTGATATAATTTTAACCCAAACAACTCTTGGCCCCCACCGAGACATCGTTGAATTTTACGCTAATAATTTTAACTTACAACTTTACGGATCAAGGGGTGAAAAAAGAGGAGCAATTATAGAGCTAAAAAAAGCGGAGATAGATTTAATTAAAGAAGAGAAAAAAGAAACTCCTATTTTTCTTTTAGATGACGTTTTTTCGGAGCTTGATTTAAAAAACAAAAAACAAGTTTTAAAATTAATTAAAGATCAACAAACCATTTTAACAACAACCGATTTAAATCAACTTAATGAAGACATTATAAAAAGAGCCACGGTTTACAAAATAGAAAATGGAGGGCTGGTTTAATGTCAAATTTCAAAGTTCAAATGTCAAATCAATATCAAATGACTAAATGTCTAAATGTTAAGTGTTTGGATGTAGGATTTAATTTGTAATTTGGATTTTGTAATTTGGAATTTCTCGGGATGGAGCACATCAAAAAACAACTTGATATAAATTTAAACAAAAAAGGCTTAAGGAAAATTACTGAGGCTTCTTATGTTTGTTACCTTTTTAAGGATTTAAAAGAAAAAATATTGGGTGAAGAAGTTGACTGCGAGGCAACTTCTTTTAAAAGAGGGGTTTTAAAAATAAAAGCGGTAAATTCAGTGGTTGCATCCGAGATCCGCTTCAAAGCATTAAAAATAAAAGACGAGATAAATAAAAAGATAGGCAGGAAAGTTATTTTTAAAATTGATACCCAGGTTTAAAGTCGCTACAATTTTATTATCTTAGAAACATCTAAAATAAAAATAACCGCTCCAGAGGTTTTTACCTCGCCACTTTCCGGGATTAAAAGTTCCCCCGGTTCTATAGTTTGGGGGATCGGAGAAATATTTTCTTTTTTTGATTTACAGCATTTTTCTATAATCCCAACAACAGTTT
>JBBIQZ010000014.1:0-2917 GCA_037442065.1 bacterium
GTCGGCGGTTTCTGTGGTGTCGGCGGTTTCTGTGGTGTCGGCGGTTTCTGTGGTGCCGGCGGTTTTGGCGGAGCTGGTTTCTTGGATGGCGCCTTTTCTATCTGCTTTCCGGCTTCTACAATTGGTACCGGCATTGTTTTTAAATTCACTAAAACCTGACCGGATATAAAGAAAATCACCGACACAAAAATTATCATCTGAATTAATCTCTTCATATTTCCCCCTTTAAAAATTATCTATTAATCACTTTTATCTATTAGGGTTGCCTTAAAATTAGCACTCTCAAAATAAAGCCAGTAAGGTATTTTTTGATCTAACGCCCAAGTTTGCGATTCTCCCTCATTTACTTTTACTTTTTTTATTTTAAATTTCTGGCCCTGGAATTTTCCTATATCAGGAGTAAATTCTTTTTCTTCGCCTTGTTCAAAAAATCCTTTTTCAATGGAATATAAAGAATAATATGGTAAAAGACTGGGTACTTCTTCACCGGAATAATTGTACTCTGTGCCGGAAACGACTGCCGAAGCGCTTTTTATAGCGTAGGTATCCAAGTCGTAAACTATTATTGTTACATCGTTTTTAGTAACCTCGGAGGCCTCTTCGGTATTTTCATAGCTGATCTTAACTACGGCTTCTTTGGGGTTTGATTTTACTTCGGTAACTTCAAAAATTATTTTTATTGGAGGGGTCCAGGTGGGTGTAAATTTCCAAGGTGCATATTGTCTAAATTCTACTTTCCACCAAGAACCTTTCTTCCAACCTAGGGCGTTTTGCACTTCGCCATTATCAGAAATGTTCGCTGGTGTTGCAACATCATCAACTTTAGTTTTAACCCCGTTTCCTTTCTTTTTATTTAGAGAAATTAATAAAATGGCAACAATTAAAACCAGCAAAGTGACAAATATTAATTTTTTATGTTTCAAAATTTTCATCGGGTTATTGCTTTCACTTTTTCATAGGATAAAGCACTGTTATCTTGCTGAGCTCTACCTGTTGGCAGCCACAAAAAGTCGGGGTGCTCGTTTTGGCTTTCATCAAGCCAGCCGCTTTGGCTGCCGGAAATCCAATATTTATATGTTTTTGTATAATCATAATGTCCATTGTCGCCTACATCGGAAAAATTACTAAACCAAACAGTAGTTGTGTAAATAGTTCGGCCGGACGAATCAGTAGTTTTATCAACGGCATATTTATAGGCTGGGAAGTTCCAAATGGCATCTCCTGGGTCTAGGTCAAAAATGATTGCTCTTTTTTCATCTCTTAAATATTTCTCAATAATTTGTTGGAACTCTTTGGGATAAATATCATTATAATCTTCACTGCCAATGCCGTCTCCGTACCTGTCTCCCCACATTTGTGCCAACGGATTATCGTAAGCTTCGATTAAGAGCCCTTTTTGGTCTGAAATTGTAAAAGTAACTCCGCCTAAATTTTTATCAGCTTTCGGTTCAAGTTCCAAAATTGAAGCTGCTGCCCAACCATGACAATGCCCCCACCAAGTAGCATTAGGATCGGTAGTTGCATGATGCTGAGCTTCCCATCCTTGAGTGTTTGGATTTACACCGGTTGTTGCCAAAATAAACCGATCATACTTATTTAAAGGTCCTCCTTGGTCATACAAAGTTGGCCCGAGTGATCCCAGGTAGGGCCACCACCATCCAGACCAAGGCACTTTTCCGCTGTCTACTACTTGGGAAGCAACAATAATATCCACTAAATTCGAATAAGCCCATTCATGAGTTTCATCTCCTCCCCAAACCGCCGAAAAAGAAGCCGTACTGTCTGCTGGAAAAGAAAAGGAAAAATTTCCTGCTCCGTCAGTACTTGTTGTTTTAAATTCTGCCCAATCTTGTCCGTTCCATCTATCTAATATTATTTTAGCCCCGGCAATGGGATATTTAAGTTTTCCAGTTAAGTTGACCGAATCGCCCTTTTTAAAAGCCGAACCATTAGCAGTCAAAGTAATAGCCTCTCCGCCGCTGCCACCGTTGCCGCCGCTGCCACCGTTGCCGCTGCTGCCTAAAACATCTATAAATTTAAAACCGGAAAATGCCCAGTCATGGTCACTATCACCGGCCCATACAGCTGTGTAAAATGAACTCTCTGGCGGTGTGGTGGTAAAAGAAAAACTAAAATCTTTCCCAGCTGGTTTATCTTCTAAAATTTCCCATTCTAAGCCGTTCCATCTTTCTAGAAAAACTTCTGCTCCCGGATGCGGTGGTGAAATGCTCCCTTTAAATTCAACGCTTTCCCCGCCTTGAATCTGATCTTTATTTGCTTCTAAAGACACGGAAGAATTACTTTCCGAAATCATTATAAAGACTGGTTCTGAAAATGAACCGCTATGATCTTCGTCTCCTGCCCAAGAAACAGCATAGAATGTATCTTCGGTCGGTTGGACTTTAAAAGAAAATTTAGAATTTTCATCGGTTTTAGTGCTCTCTTGTATTTGCCATTCGTTTCCATCCCAAACTAATAAAAAAATATCGGCATTTTTATGTAAAGGTTCTAAACTTCCGTTTAAAGTGGTTTCTTCACCTTGCCTTAAAACCCCGTTTTTTACGGATAAAATTATTTTTGATTCTCCACTTTGTGCAAAAGCTGGGTATAAAGATAAATTTAAACAAATAATCAATGATAAAATTAAAATTTTCTTAAACATTTTTTGGGCTTTTTTAAGAATTAATAATTATAAAAACAAAAGGAGGGAAAACCTTTTTTTGAAAAAAAGGTTTTCCCTTAAAGGGTAGAATCTCTGTGAACCTAATTCATTGTATCTGCACAGGTTTTTGTGTTGGACTCTGTTTTGGTTCTTGTTTTGGTTCTTGTTGAACCGGTGCCTGTTGTGGTGGTGCCTGTTGTGTTGGTGATTGTTGTGTTGGTGATTGTTGCGTTGGTGATTGCTTAGGCGCTTGTT
>JBBIQZ010000014.1:3017-14624 GCA_037442065.1 bacterium
GTTGGTGATTGTTGTGTTGGTGATTGTTGCGTTGGTGATTGCTTAGGCGCTTGTTTTGGTCCCTGCTGTATTGGCTTTTGACTAGGAACCTGCTTTGGAACTTGCTTAGGAACTTGCTTAGGAACTTGTTTTGGAACCTGCTTTGGAACTTGCTTAGGAACTTGTTTTGGAACCTGCTTTGGAACTTGCGGCACAACTGGCGCAGGTACGTGCGGAACAACAATAGCGGCAGGTGGTGCGGCTTTACGCTGGATATTTCCACAGTCGTTTTTAACTTTGAACTCTTCTTCTCCGTTCACCATAATGCTAGTGGCTGGCTCGTTGTTAAAAACTACATGTTGGGTAGTTAGCTTACCTTCACCGGTCATTCCATCATTAAAAGATGGTCCACTTAAAACCGTGGGCACAAACTGGGCTTTCTGAATATTGCTTGCCAATTTTCCCCAAAGCCTTTGACGGTTTAAAAGTTCCTGCTGACCATCATCAGCCCAAGCAACCGGTTCAAAGAAACTTAAGAGGTAAGTAACTATGCCAACGTTTCTCTTTTTAGGCGTGGGACCATCTGAGTCTGCTTCTCTCTCGCCAAAAGCCTCCAGAAAATAAGCTAGAACTTTCGGATCATGCCTTGCCACTTTTAGAATGTGCGATTTGTTTCTCTTTTCTATAGCGGCTTTTTCTTCTGGGGTGGCGTTTGCTGGAGTATTCTCTAGTGGCTCATCTAGAATTTTCCCGCCGGGATGCTTTTGTGAGATTATTTCCCAACCTTCGTTGGCAAACTCCGAGTCGCTTTCTTTCTTCTTTTCCGATTGGGCCTTGGCTATATTGTCATAATCATTTTTGACATTAAGGCCTGAAAGCCAAGCGCCAAAAGCAACATTAAAAACCAAAACCAGAACAAGAAAACTGATGATCCCTCTCTGTCGTTCAACAATCCTATCGATCAACTTATCAATTCTTACCATTCTAATCACCTCTCTTTACCAAGCAAGCAAAATCAAATGCAAAAAACAGCACGAAGCTGTTTTTTGCAATCTCCCCTGTGTTCTGTTGTAATCCAAGAGATAACCCCTTAGATTTTGAAATTAAGGAACAAGAAGTTTACTTTGTTAATCTAGCCTAAAAAAAATATTTATTCATTAAATTTTTATCAAAAAACTCGGTTGGTTATCACCGAGTTTTTGTCAATAATTACAACCGCTGGGAAATTTTTATTTTCCGCAGCATTTTTTATATTTTTTGCCCGAACCGCACGGGCAAGGGTCGTTGCGGCCGACTTTTCCAAAAATGGTTTTTTTAGCAGGAACAGCTCCTTTTTGATTAAAATTCTGACTTTGCCCTTGAGTGATAGAAGTAGCCACACTATTAGCCGGTATTTTAGCTTCTGGATGGTTTTCGTGAACGGCTCCAGCCGTCGAAGCTTCTTGACGCATAATATTAACTTTAAAAATCGTATGAGCAAGGTCGCTTTCTATACCCGAAATTAGCCTTTGATATAAAGTAAAAGCCTCTTTTTTAAATTCAACTAAAGGATCACGCTGACCATAACCCCTTAAACCGATTCCTTCTTTTAAAGCATCAATGGCTTCTAGATGCTCTATCCACCAAGTATCAATGATCTTAAGATAAATTGCCTTTTCTAAAAATCTCATCTCATCGATACCTACTTCTTTTTCTTTCTTCTCGTATTCAGAAAGTATAATCTCCGAAACATCTTTAATTAATTTTTGCGAATCAGTTGTGAGCTTTGGTAATTTAGCACCTTGAGGAAGAATAGTTTTTAGGCTTTCTTCAATCTCTTTTAAGGCGTCTTTGTTGTGCCCTTCTTCTGAAACTGAAGCCTCTAGGTGAAAGGTTATCAAGGAAGCAATTTCTTTCCCTAAAATTTCTAAGATTTCTTCTTTTAAATCCTTTGATTCTAAAATCTTTTTTCTTCTTCTATAAATTGCTTCACGATGTTTATTTATAACATCGTCATATTCTAATAAATGTTTTCTGATATCAAAGTTATGACCTTCTACTTTTTTCTGGGCGCCTTCAATTGCTCGGCTTAACATTCCATGTTCTATGGGTTGATCATCCGGAAGACCTAACCTATCCATAATTAATTTAACCCTATCGGATCCAAAAATTCTCATTAAATCATCTTCTAAAGAAACAAAAAATCTGGAAATTCCCGGATCACCTTGACGGCCGCTGCGACCTCGAAGCTGGTTATCAATCCTTCTAGATTCGTGCCTTTCGGTCCCCAAAACTACCAAACCGCCAAGATCTTTTACTTTTTCTTGGTCCTTTTTTAGTGGCGGACTTCCGCCTAAAATTATATCAACGCCTCTACCGGCCATGTTCGTCGCTACGGTCACAGCCCCGGGTTTTCCGGCTTGAGAAATAATCTGCGCTTCCATCTCATGATTTTTAGCATTCAAGAGATTAAAAGGGATACCGTTTCGTTTTAGAAGATCTCCAAGTTTTTCGTTTTTCTCTATTGAAACCGTTCCCACTAAAACCGGCTGGCCTTTTTTATGGAGTTTAATTATTTCTTCGGCCACTGCCTTAAATTTGGCTTCTTCTGTTTTGTAAATTAAATCTTCAAGGTCTTCCCTAATCATCTGTTTATTTGTAGGAATCCCAACAACTTCCAGATTATAAATTCGGTGGAATTCTTCTGCTTCGGTGGCAGCAGTTCCAGTCATTCCGGCTAATTTTTCATACATTCTAAAATAATTTTGAAAAGTTATGGTGGCTAAAGTTTTACTTTCTTTTTTAATCTCCACATTTTCTTTCGCTTCAATTGCTTGGTGCAAACCTTCGGAATACCTTCGACCGAACATTAAGCGTCCGGTAAACTCATCAACAATAATAATTTCGCCATCTTTAACTACATAATCTTTGTCTTTTTTAAACAAAACCTCGGCTTTTAGCGCTTGCTCTAAATGATGAACTAATTCAATGCCGCCCTCTTCGTAAATATTAGAAACGCCCAAAAGACGCTCCATTTTGGCAATTCCATTATCGGTTAAACTTACAGCCCGTAATTTTTCATCCACCCCGTAATCTTCTTCTTCTTTTAAATTTTTAACCAAGCGGGCAAATTTATAATAAAATTCAGTAGATTCCTCGGCCGGAGCTGAAATAATTAAAGGTGTTCGGGCTTCGTCAATTAAAATTGAGTCTACTTCGTCAACAATGGCAAAATGATGCCCTCTTTGAGACATTTGGGAAACTTCCGAAACCATATTGTCGCGTAAATAATCAAAACCAAACTCGTTATTAGTTCCGTAGGTGATATCGCATTCATAAGCCTCACGCCTTGAAACCGGACGCAAGTGTTTTAATTTAGAATCTAAAACATTTTCTGCCTCATAATTTTCATCAAATTTAAAAGATTCATCATGAATTATCGCACCCACACTCAAACCTAAAAAATTATAAATTTCCCCCATCCAGCCAGTGTCACGGCGAGCCAGGTAATCATTTACGGTTACCACATGAACACCGCGCCCGCTTAAAGCGTTTAAGAAAACCGGCAAAGTTGCTACCAAAGTTTTTCCTTCTCCGGTTTTCATTTCAGAAATTTTTCCTTCGTGTAAAACAATTCCGCCCAAAAGCTGAACATCAAAATGCCGCTGGTTAATGGTTCTTTTTGCAGCTTCGCGAACCAAGGCAAAGGCTTCGGGCAAAATTTCATCTAAAATTTCTTGTTCTATTTTCCGGCGAGTTTCTTTTTGCTCTTTTTCATCTTCTAAATTTTCCCATTCCTTTTTTCTTTTTTCCAATTCCTTTTGGACACTTTTTTTCAATTCGTCGATTTTGGCTTTAATTTTGGTTTGCGAGAACTTCTCAAAATCTTTTTCGAGATTATTTATAGCCTCAATTTTTGGCTGTAATTTATTTAAGACCCGCTTATTCGGGTCGCCTAAAATTTTATCTAAAAAACTCATAGAGTTAATTTTAACAGCTTTTTTAAATTTATAAAACCTGCGCTTTCCTTGGTGAACCAGAGAGACTTACATCCCAACAGTTGGTGGGTCGTCTGGGACTCGAACCCAGGACACCCTGCTTAAGAGGCAGGTGCTCTAACCAACTGAGCTAACGACCCTGGTGCGCCTGGCAGGATTCGAACCTGCGACTTACTGCTTAGAAGGCAGTCGCTCTATCCACTGAGCTACAGGCGCATCAATTTATCGAACACTAAAATTATATCTCAATTAGAAAAGTATACCAAAATTATACCTAGATTTCCAGCCACAAAGAAAAAAGCCGTAAAAATATATACGGCTAGTGATGGTTTAAAAATTATATTGAGTCGTAAGAAAACCCGAATTGTGTCTTATGAAATTGCAAAAGCCCAATTATTAAGCCACTCATAATCTCTAGAATTTTAGGATTAGGAAGCGCTTTTACGGCGAAATACTCCCTAAATCCAGGGATAATAGAAAAAACATCATTAAGATTTTCTCCGGTTCCTATAATGCCTTTTTCATCATATTGGAAGCAAATTATCCCCACCTAAAAGCCCATGCGGCTATTTTAGCCATCTTACTTTCCTTCCTCATTGCCATTATTTGCAAAAGGATTTACTATCTTGTGCTCCTCCCAAAATCCCAAATCTACTCTTTTAAGATAATTTTGAACTAATTCTTGGTATGCATCAAAAAATATTTCCGGTATCTCCTCAATCAATGAACTGTCTTGATATTGTTTCATTAAATCTATAAGTTTTCAAGTTTACTTATATCGGAAGTATAATCAGCGAATATGCATGTATTAACTCTAATTAAGTGCTTTCGCTGGTTTGGGTCGTCGTAGATTATGTGAAGGCAATAGCCGGATTCCGGTCGCTTTTGCTTTTCCTTGTAGACATCTATTCTAGAAATGGCCATGTTGCTCAATTAAATCACTCCTTTTCGTGAACTAATTTAACATCAAGGAACGAAATATAATATTAATATATTATTTAGAAAAAAGAAATCAACCAAAAATACTTAAAGATTCCAAAACCGCAATTGTCGCTTCGGCGCCTAAACCAACTCTTTCTTTTGCCTGCTTTGAATTTAAGCAAGTTAAAATTCCAAAACTAATAGGTTTTTTATATTTGATAGTTAAATCTTTAATAGCTTCGGAAACATTCTGGGCGATATATTCAAAATGCTGGGTCTCGCCTTTTATTAAACAGCCTAAAGGAACAAAACCGTCAAATTTATCTTTTTCCAGTAAATTTACCAAGGCGTAAATTATTTCAAAACTGCCCTTTACTTCAAAAATCTCATAACTTACTTTGTAATTTTCTAAAACCTTTCGGGCCTTTTCCAGCATTTTGCCGGTAATTTCCTCATTAAAATTGGATTTGATTACAGCAATCCTTTTGCCAATTAATCTTTGAGGGTTTATGTTTTTATTTGCAAAAAAGTCCCGTTTCATTTTATAAGCCTTTCTAAATACTTGGCAATTACATCAAATTCTAAATTAACCGTATCGCCTATTTTAAGTCCACCTAAATTAGTAATTTTTAAGGTATGAGGAATTAAAGAAACAGAAAAACTATTGTTCCCCGCTTTTACAACGGTTAAACTAACCCCATTTACAGCGACTGAACCTTTGTTAACTAAGTATTTTGCAAATTTTTTATCAACGGAAAATTCTATAACTTTTGAGTTGCCAGAATTTTTTATCTTTTTAACTCTTCCGGTTAAATCAATGTGCCCAGTAACTAAATGACCGCTTAATAAATCATTTAATTTTAAACTTCTTTCCAAATTTACATTATCGCCAATTTTTCGCTCGCCTATATTGGTTTTTGATAGAGTTTCCGGCATATATTCAACTTTAAAATTAGCGCCTGTTTTTATAATTGTCGAACAAATGCCGTCAACTAAAACGCTTTCACCAACTTTTAGTTTCCATTTTAACGGTTTTTTAATTTCTGCTAAAAGATTGCCCTTTTGGTTAGCAATTTTTTTTATTGGCATTTTTATTTCTGTTATTCCAGAAAACATTTGCTTCCTTAATATCTTTTTTTATCTGTTTTGTTAATTCCTCTACTGAATTAAATTTCTTGTTTCCCCTAATCTTTCTAAAAAGCGTTAACTTAACCGTTTCATTATAAATATCTTTAGAAAAATTTAAAATATGAGTTTCAATGCGGCGTTTCTTGTCATTAAAGGTTTCCGGCTGACCAATAAAAGTAACACTTGACCAGTCTTTACCTAAAACTTTGCTTTTTGAAATATAAACCCCATCTTTTATTTTTAAATCTTTAATCTCCAAATTAAAAGTGGGAAACCCTAACTTCTCCCCTCTTTTGTTGCCTTTTTGAACTCTACCTATAAGAACGCTTTCTTCCACGATTTTACTTTAAAAATGGAATTATTATCATTGCTACAACACTAATACCCATAAGAACGGTTGCTATAAAACCCCAAACATTAACCCATCTTGGATTCGTAAACCCTCGCATAATTTTCTTATCGTTGCCTATTCTAAATATAAAAAACATTAATATCGGCGCGGCAATGCCGTTTACAACCGCGGCATAAAAAAGCGCTCTTATAGGGTTAATATTTAAAAAGTTTAAAGCCAAACCAATTAGCAAAGATACAATGATTACCCCGTAAAATCCTTTGGCTTGGACAAATTTTTTACTTAAACCTTCCTTCCATTTAAATAATTCAGAAAATGCATAAGCTGAAGCTCCGGCTAAAACAGGTACTGCCAAAAGACCAACCCCAAAAATTCCAGCAGTAAATAATAGATAAGCAAAGTTTCCCGCCAATGGCTTTAAAGCTAATGCGGCCCCTTCGGCCGAGTCAATGCTGGTAATGCCGTTTTTATTTAAAACAAACGCCGTTGTAATGATTATAAATAAAAATACGATGTTAGCTAAAGTCATTCCGGTATAAGTATCTTTGCGCATTTCTTCTATTTCGTACTTTGTGGCGATTTTTCTGTGGTCGGATAATATTTTTTTGTCTCGCTCGTCTTCTATTTCCTCAGAGGCTTGCCAGAAAAAAAGATATGGAGTTATGGTAGTTCCCATCACCGCCACCATCGCCATTATAAACGAAGCATCAAAAATGATATGCGGTATCATAATGCTTTTTATTACTTCTCCCCAATCGGGATTTATTAAAAATCCGGTAATAATATATGCCAGTAAAGACAGGGTTAACCATTTTAATATTCGCGCATATTTATGATAAGGAAGAGAAATCTCAAGTAGAATAATTATTAGGGTAACCACAATCGCTGTAAGATAAAAATTAATTGGGAAAATTAACTTAAAAGATGCAGCCATCGCCCCAATATCGGCTCCGATATTTATGGTGTTAGCTATCAAAAGCAGAAGAACTAAAGGATATAGTATTTTCTTGCCATAAAATTTACCAATAGCGCCGGCTAATCCTTTTTCGGTAACAATTCCTATCCTGGCAACCGTTTCTTGAACCGCTGTCATCATTGGCACAAGATACAAAGCCAGCCAGCTAAACCCCAACCCATATGTTGAGCCAACAGAAGAATATGTCCCTATTCCAGAAGGGTCATCATCGGATGCGCCGGAAATTACACCCGGCCCAAGGGTTTTAAGATACGAAAGATGCTGTTTAGAACGAGCTTTCTTTGGTAGTTTTAAATATTTTTCTAATTCTTTAGCAGGAATAAGCAGGGTGCCGTCTTCGATAATTGGCTTAATGATATCTTTACGAATCAAATAGGCAAGCTTACGAATTGAAATGCCAAAATCTCTCTCAACATCTCTAAGAGTATAATTGGTAAATATCCTAAATCTGTTATCTTTAGCTTTCATTTATTAAAATTATATCAAAAATTAGTAAAACACTTAATTTTAAAATATAAAATGGCCTTACAGCCATTAAATACTGGGGTGGCTAGAGGGAATCGAACCCTCACTAGCAGGACCACAACCTGCAGTTCTACCATTAAACTATAGCCACCATAACATAAAGATAATTATAAATTCGTTCTAAAAAACTATCAATATAATTAATCTTTAACCCAATAGAGATCATTCTCGGCCACATCTATTTTAAAGGCGATATATTTCCAAGTTCGTCCTGAATTATTTTTTGTAGAGTGAATCTCGTTAGACTCGCAAATCAAAAAATCGCCAGGAGAACATAGAATCTCTTTGTTGTTTATACCAAAAATTCCTTCGCCTTCTAGAAAGTAAAAAGCTTCGGTTGTTTTCTTGTGATAATGAGGCTTAACCTCTGTTTTAGAATCAATAAGAATAAATTGAACTAAGGCCTTTGCAGAAACCAAATCAATCCCCCTTTGCAAAACTTTTTTATTATAACCCTGACCCTTAACAAATTCTCCTTCGCCAGACTTTATAAATCTCATAGAACCCCTGATGATTAAAAATGGCGCGCCCGGTAGGATTCGAACCCACGACCTACTGGTCCGAAGCCAGTCGCTCTAATCCGCTGAGCTACGGGCGCCTCGCTTTGCTCGACGTAAACTTACTTAGTTTACATTGATTAAACTTTCGTTTACGAAATGGAGCGGGTAACGGGAATTGAACCCGTATCTTCTGCTTGGAAGGCAGATATAATAGCCGTTATACGATACCCGCGGGTTGATGGTCGCAATTACTGAACTAAGTGCGAACCTTTTTTGAGCAAGAATTTCTGCCCTGACGGGCAGAAACCCGCCCCAGCGGCTCGCCGCCTGACGGCGGACAAAGCCCGCAAAAATTCCTTTCCCCAGATCCCCTTTCCTTTTTTTGCCCGCCTGGTGCCTGCCCACCAAAGTTTTAACGACGATGGGGAAACCCAAGAGCGTTTTTTTAGACGGCGGCGGGACTTCAAATTAGCGGTGGGTGGAATTATAATTTGTTATTATCTTATAATATTTTTCCCAAAAAGTCACTGCCTATCATTTGAAAATCTTGTCAAAATTTCTTTTTGTGAATCCTGAAAATGAATCGACGGCCGTTTTATTTTAATGAAATTAATAGCTTCCTCGGGACTTTTCCCTTGCTTTATTAAATATGCCGCTACCAGCGTTGGTGCGCGGCCGTGTCCATTTTTGCAATGAACATATGATTTCTTTTTTAATAAAATTAATTTTTCCAAAATGGCTACCCCAAAATTTAACTGTTCTAAAGTGGGGGCAGAATAATCTTTTACTGGAATCCAAACATAAAATTGTACGCCAAATGGGGCATCAACGTGCTCTTCTTCGAGAGAAATGTCGGCCTCAATGCCTTCCTGTTTTAGTTTCTCATCAAAATGCGCTTGGCAACATTGATTCGTGCCAATGTAAATGCCGTCGGTGATATAGTTATATTCAAGCTGTTTAATTTGGGGATGTTCTTGGTTCATATACAACAGCTTAATTTGTTAATATCTTTGGTAAATGACAGCGCTGCAATTTTTATCGCTTCTGAAAGCGTCGGAAACATCGGCAGGGCATTTATCACATCGTCAATCGTGTTTTTGTTTTTTATGAGCATCATCGCGCAGGCTGCGAGCTCTCCGGCGTTCAGCGCGAGAATGTGCACGCCCAAAATTTGTTTCGTTTCAGGATTAATCATCATTTTTATCATTCCCTCGTTACGATGCATAATGATCGCTTTCGGCACATCTGCAAACGAGATAGTTCTGCAAGAGCAAACGCCCATTTGCTTTATCTGCTCATCTTCAGTAAAGCCGACACCGGCAAGCTGGGGGTCGGTAAAAATCGTGTAAGGCACGGAGTTGTAATCAATGGAAAGCGTTGCGCCTTTGAGCGCGTTTTCGGCAGCAAGCGTTCCTTCTCGTCCGGCAGTCGTCTCGAGCCGCAAGGGAGCGTTTGTAACATCGCCTACCGCAAAAATGTTCTTGTTTGCCTGCCCTGAGCCAGATCGAAGGGTTTGGAAATTTTGATTGACGACAATCGCCTGCTGTTTGTTTATCTCAACGCCGACGATATCGAGACCAAGTTCTTGCGTGTTTGGAGTTTTTCCTGCCGCCAAAAGTATTTCATCCGCCGAAACTTCCTCTTGCGCCTCGCCGATTCGATAAGATACAACTTTTTTGTTTCCATCTTTATGGGCGTTTTTTACTTCAACGTTGGTTTTGATTGTTATTCCTTCTTTCGCGAGGATGTCGGCGAGACGATCGGTCAGTGCTTTTTCAGAGTGCGGAAAAATTGAATCGCTGCGCTGTAAAATAGTTACCTTTGTGCCGAAGCGCGAAAACATTTGCGCAAATTCTAAGCCTAGCGGCCCCGCGCCGATGATTATCAATTCCTTCGGCTGTTTCGGCATTTTTAGAGCTTCGATGTGTGTAACAAACCCGACTTCACGGATACCATCTATCGGCGGTACGTTAGCGGTTGAGCCGGTAGCTATAATAAATTTATCTGAGCTCAATTTCTCGCCAGCTTGTTCTGAGCTTGTCGAACGGATCACCTCTACTTCATTTTGAGAAACAAATTTTGCCTTGCCTTTGATTACGGTTACATGCTCTAAATTCTTTAGAACTTTTTCGTATTTCTCCTGGCGCATTTTTTCCACAAGCGAAAGTTCATCCTGTACGACTTTTTGAAAATCAAAGTCCTTGACCTTAATTTCAACACCGGGGATTCCGTGGTGTTCGACCTGATGCATTAGTTCGCCGGCCCAAAGGAGTGCTTTAGAAGGAACGCATCCTACATTGACGCAGGTACCGCCGAGCGGAAGCCCCGCATTGATCATAGCGGTATTTGCCCCGAGTTCATTGGCGCGTATAGCGGCCGCAAACGCTCCTGCTCCGCCGCCGATAATAATAAGGTCAAACTTTTTCATAATGATCCATTCTTTCTTTCATCGCCTCGATGATTGGCGATTTCTTAAGTTTATAATATACCGTTCGAAATTCACGGCGATTTTCGACCATGCCGGCCTTTTGCATTTTTTTTAGCGTGTGAGAAACGGCAGAAACGGAGACGCCTACTACTCCGGCGATGTCTCCGACAGACAGTTCTTTATGTCGGCATAGAAGGTAGCAGATTTTGAGACGCGTCGGGTCGCCGACCATATTAAATTCCCGCGCGCAAGCGACAATAGCATCTTTGTTTTCAAGCTCTTTTTTAAGATCGCTCTTCTTTATATTTGAATGCATATTCAAATGATAGCAAAAAGAAAGAAAAAGAGCAACACCCTCGCT
Source organism: bacterium (assembly GCA_037442065.1). GTDB lineage: Bacteria > Patescibacteriota > CPR2_A > CG2-30-33-46 > CG2-30-33-46 > JBBIQZ01. The sequence goes on from JBBIQZ010000014.1 coordinate 14,165, forward strand.
ATTTCTAACGGAGTTCAATGTCCCGCGTGAGCTTCTAACGGGGTTTACTAATCAGGACTTACCCCAGGAGTACTTTCAGGAGAAGGCGCGCCAGCACAGATATTTTCCCAATTTTCCAGTCCTTTTATTTCAGGCACTACCTCAACTTTACCAAAGTCATCGCCAATTTTTAACTCCATCTCAAGTGGGCTTTTTAACCAGCAGAGATTAAGGTTTCCCGCTTCGAATTTGAATTCATAAGAGTTATTTCCCAACGGCTTTATTTTCATTTCAATTGGCAAATTATTAATTATTCCCTCAAACCTCCACTCGCTCTTTTCCGGTTTTTTCGGATGCTCAAACCATTTGAAAGAGCCAGCCGGAATTTCAATTTTAAGAGGCGCAGTTCCTGTAAGCTGAAGAGCAATGATTTCAATGGGAATATCTATGCCATCGCTCTTCTCTCCGAGAGTAAAGTTTC
>JBBIQZ010000015.1:0-13958 GCA_037442065.1 bacterium
CCGCCGGTTTCATTGGAAGCATCAATAAGCTCTTCCGCCAAATTTTGGGAAAATGATTTTCCCTTTTTAGCTCTGGCGGCAGTAATAATCCATTTCATCGCCAAGTGCTGTTTTCTTTTTGGAGCAACCTCTACCGGAATTTGATAAGCTGCGCCACCGATTCTTCGCGGTCTTACTTCCAAAACAGGACTAACATTTTTTAGAGCCTTTTCGTAAACTTCCAAAGAATCTTTTTTGGTCTTTTCGGCAATAATATCAAAAGCACCGTAAACTAAAGCTTCGGCGGTTGCTTTTTTGCCGCGAAGCATTATTTTATTAATAAATTTGGCAATATCAACCCTCTTGAACCTAGGGTCACCTTCGATTTTTCTTTTTTTAATTTTTAGTTTTCCTCGTGCCATAATTTAGTTACTAGTTATTAGGCACTAGGCACTAGGGTTTGTTTTATTATACTGATGCCTAGTTACTGATGCCTTATGCCTAGCTTTTCCCTTTCTTTGTCCCGTATCTGGAACGCCCCTTTTTCCGTTCAGATACTCCAGCTGTATCTAAAGTTCCCCTTACTACATGATATCTAACTCCCGGCAAATCTTTAACTCTGCCGCCTCTTATTAAAACAATGGAGTGTTCCTGCAAATTGTGGCCGATTCCCGGGATATAAGCGGTTACTTCCATTCCGTTAGTCAACCTTACTCTGGCAATTTTTCGCAAAGCCGAGTTTGGTTTTTTAGGAGTTGTTGTAGAAACTTTAACGGCTACCCCGCGCTTAAAGGGAGCGCCCTTGGGTAATTTGGTATATCTATTTTTTAAAGCATTAAAAGTTGAAACCAATGCCGGAACCTTGGTTTTTTTAAGTTTGCTTTTTCTCTTTTGTTTAATTAATTGATTTATTGTTGGCACTTGCCACTAATCCTTTCGCTAATTTAAATTACTAATTTTCTCTAATTCATCCGTGAATTTATATATTTTACACTTTTTTAATTGATTTTCAATACTTTAATCTAAACTTCTCCTGCTCTTACCTTTTCTAGATGTTTTTTAATTCTTTCTTGATCAAAGCCTGTTCCAGCCGGAATTAGTTTTCCGATAATAACATTTTCTTTAAGCCCTCGAAGTTCGTCAATTTTTCCGGTAGTTGCCGCCTTTATAAGCTCTCTTGTTGTTTCTTGGAAGGAAGCTGCCGAAAGAAAGCTTTCAGTATTTAAGGCGGCTCTGGTAATTCCTAAGAGAAGAAGTTCGCCAGTGGCTGGTTTTTTGCCGGCTTTTTTAAGCGTTTGATTTACCGAATCAAACCTAAATTTATCAATAATCTCTCCGGATAAAAAGTTGGAATCGCCGCTGGTTTTGATCCTTATTCTTAAAAACATCTGTCTTACAATACATTCTAAATGCTTATCGTTAATTGATTGACCTTGAGAAGCATAAATTTGTTGAACTTCTTTCATAATATAGCGTTGAACTGCTTTTGCTCCTAAAAGTTTATGAAGATCAAAAAGATTTACACTTCCTTCAGTAAGTTGGGTGCCGATAGTTACTTTTTCTCCTTTGGCAACTTTTAGAGTTAAAAACTTAGGAACCTTGTATTCCTTAACTTCTCCGTCCAAATGAGTAACCAAAACTTCATTGTCGGAAATCTTAACTTTACCGGCTTCTTTGGCATTTAAAGTTTTTCCATCTTTTGATTTAGCAATTTCAGCTTTTTTGTCTATTTTTTGGCCATTTTTTACACTAAGCGTGTAACCTTGGGGAATCTGATATTTATCTTCTGGAATATTTTCGGAAAATACTTTAATAATCTTTTCATCGTCGGTTTCTTCAATATCTACAATGCCGTCTATTTCGGTAAGCTGAGCTTGAACATGGGGTACTCTTGCCTCAAAAAGTTCTTCAACTCTAGGCAAACCTTGAGTGATATCTTCGGCGGCAACACCTCCAATGTGAAAAGTTCTCATAGTAAGCTGAGTTCCTGGCTCTCCAATCGACTGGGCGGCAATAACTCCGACGGCTTCTCCAAGTTTAACAACTCCTCCCCTGGCTAAATCTCTCCCGTAACATTTTTGGCAAGCCCCCCAAGGAGTTTTGCAAGTAAGCATTGATCTTATTCTTACCTCTTTTAAATTTTCATTTTTTTCCAGCTCCAGGGCAGTTTCTTCGCTTATTTCTTTGTTTGCTTCTAATAAAATTTTTCCTTTTTCGTCTTTAACAGACTCAGCAGTAAATCTTCCCAATAAACGATTAGAAAAAGCCTCGCTAATTTCCTTTGATTCTTCCTTGGTTACTAAAAGGCCTTCTTTATCTTTGCAATCTTCTTCGGTTATGATGATGTCTTGAGCTACATCAACTAAACGTCTGGTTAAGTAGCCAGAGTCTGAAGTTCTTAAGGCTGTGTCTGATTTACCTTTTCTGGCTCCGTGAGTAGAAATAAAATATTCCAAAACCGAAAATCCTTCTTTGAAATTTGCTTTAATTGGAAGCTCAATGGTTTTTCCGGCCGGATTAGCAACTAGTCCTTTCATCCCGGCCATCTGGGTAACGTTTTCATCATTTCCACGAGCTCCAGAATCAACCATTAAAAAGATTGAACTGGTTTCGGGCAATTCTTCCAACATAGCCTTGGTTACTTCTCCTTTAAGTTTGGTCCATAAATCAATTACTTTGGCATATCTTTCTTCATTAGTTAAAAGACCTTTTCTAAAGTGAGATTCAATTTCGGCGGTTTTTTCTTCGGCCTCTTTAATGATTTGTTCTTTCTTTTTGGGCACATGCATATCGGCCATCGAGAAAGTAGTTCCCGATTTGGTTGCCCACCTAAAGCCTATGTCCTTTAAATCATCAACAAGTTTTACACTTTCTTCTGGTTTGCAGGTATCAAAACACTCGGTGACAAGTTTCTTTAAATTCTTTTTGGTCATCACTTCGTTTCTAAAACCAACGCTTTTGGGCAAAATATCATTAAATAAAAATCTTCCTAGAGTAGATTCGGTAACTTTTCCCTCATAAAGTACCTTAATTTTAGCGTGAAGTTCTATATTATTATTTTCATAAGCCAAGATAGCCTCGTTTAAAGAAGAAAAAATCTTTCCTTCGCCTTTGGCGCCTTCTTTTTCTAGAGTTAAATAATAACAGCCTAAGATCATATCTTGGGTTGGAGTAACTATCGGCTCGCCGGCAGAAGGTTTTAATAAATTATTAACCGAAGCCATTATGTTCTTAGCTTCTTCTTGGGCTCTTTTTGAAAGAGGGAGATGGACGGCCATCTGGTCGCCATCGAAGTCAGCATTAAAAGCAACACAAACTAGAGGATGAATTTGAATGGCTTTTCCTTCAATTAAAACGGGGTTAAAAGCCTGGATTCCTAAACGATGAAGAGTGGGAGCTCTGTTTAGAAGAACATGTTTTTCTCTGGTTATTTCTTCTAAAATATCCCAGACCTCAAAACGAGAAAGTTCAATCATTCTGTTTGCAGTCTTTACATTATGAGCAAGCCCATCTTGGATAAGCCTGGAAATAACAAAAGGTTTAAAAAGCTCTAAAGCCATTTTTTTAGGAAGCCCGCATTGATTAATTTTTAAATTCGGACCAACAACAATAACAGAACGACCGGAATAATCCACTCTCTTTCCAAGCAGATTCTGCCTAAAGCGGCCTTGTTTTCCCTTTAAAATATCTGAAAGTGATTTTAATTTTCGCTTTGCGCCTGCTTGAGAAACTACTTTTTCTCTCCTGATATTATTATCAAGTAAAGCATCAACCGCTTCTTGGAGCATTCTTTTTTCGTTTCGTAAAATTACTTCTGGCGCACCAAGCTCCATAAGTTTTTTTAAACGATTGTTTCTGTTTATAACTCTTCGGTAAAGATCATTTAAATCAGAGGCGGCAAACCTGCCTCCGTCTAGCTGAACCATTGGCCTTAAATCCGGTGGAATAACCGGCAAAACAGTTATTATCATCCATTCGGGTTTAATCCCCGAATTTTTTAAATTCTCAACAAATTCTAATCTTTTTAAAGCTTTTTTCTTTTTCTGTCCCGAGCTTTCGGCAGCTTCCTCTTGCAATTCTTTGCTTAATTTAGAAAGATCAACTTTTTTTAAGATTTCATAAATTGCCTCTGCTCCCATACCGGCCTTAAAAACATTACCAAACTTTAAGGATAAATCGCGGTATGTTTGCTCGGAAATCAAAGACAAAGGCGAAAGGTTTTTTAACTCACTTTGAGCCTGTTTTTTAGCATCTTCAAGCCTTTGGATTTCGTCCTGATATTCTTTGTCTAACCTTTTTTGCTCCTTTTCTTGATCTTTTTTTTCTGCATCCTTGCCTTGTTTTTTAAGCTGGGAGGTGTCTTTCTCGTAATTTAATTTAGCTTCGTTTTTTCTTTCCTTAAATTCAACCTCCAGCTGTTCTAAGGCCTGTTTTCTAGCCTCTTCATCTACCTCTAAAATTACAAAGTTTGCAAAATAAACTACCTGCTCTATGTCTTTAATAGTTAAATTTAAAACCAAACCGATTTTAGAAGATGTTCCCCTTAAATACCAAATATGAGCAACTGGCGAAGCTAAAGAAATATGGCCCATTCGGTCCCTTCTTACGATAGATCTAGTTACTTCCACTCCGCACTTGTCGCAGACAATGCCTTTGTATCTTATTCTTTTATATTTCCCGCAGTAGCATTCCCAATCTTTAGTAGGACCAAAAATGCTTTCGGAAAATAATCCGTCTTTTTCCGGTTTTTGGGTTCTATAATTTATTGTCTCGGGCTTTATTACTTCGCCGTGGGACCAAGCTAAAATTTTTTCCGGAGAAGCCAGTTTAAGCTTTATGGCTTCAAATTCGGTTGCGCTTGGATTTTTTTGTTCTTTTTTATATTCCATAATTCCTCTTAATTTCTATTTAGGATTTGGCTTTTACTGCTTCCTCTTCTTTCTTTACTGATTTTTCCTCAGAAGCTTCTTTAGCTACTTCTTTTGTTTCTTCGGGCTTTTCTTCAGTTTCCGGCTTTTTCTCCCCTTCCATCAATTGAACCTCAAGCGCTAATCCTTGAAGCTCTTTTACTAAAACATTAAACGACTCGGGAGTAGAAGGCTCTTTGATTTCTTCACCTTTAATAATTGCCTCGTAAGTTTTTGAACGGCCGATAACATCGTCGGATTTAACGGTAAGCATTTCCCGTAAAGTATAAGCAGAGCCGTAAGCTTCTAAGGCCCAAACTTCCATTTCCCCAAACCTCTGACCTCCAAACATTGCTTTTCCGCCTAATGGCTGTTGGGTTACTAGAGAATAAGGACCCGTAGAACGAGCATGAATCTTGTCTTCAACAAGATGAATCAATTTCATCATATAAATTATGCCAACCGTTACTCGTCTATCAAAAAGTTCGCCCGTTCTTCCGTCATAAAGCTCAACTTTGCCGTCTTTAGCCAAACCGGCTTTATTAAGCTCGCTTTTTATTTGCTCCCAAGAAACACCATCAAAAACCGGGGTAGCGATTTTAAACCCTTGTTTATGAGCGGCTACTCCTAAATGAGTTTCTAAAATTTGACCGATATTCATTCTAGAGGTAACACCTAGGGGGTTTAAAATAATATCAACCGGAGTGCCGTCTTCTAAAAACGGCATATCTTCTTGAGGTAGAACCCTAGAAATTACCCCTTTATTTCCATGTCTTCCGGCAAGTTTGTCACCGGCAGTTACTTTTCGCATCTGAGCAACCGAAACTTGAACTCTTTTTATAACTCCGGCCGGAAGCTCATCGCCTTTTTCGCGGCTAAAAGTTTTAATGGCAATTACTTTACCGTTTTCACCATGAGGCAGTCTTAAAGAAGTATCTTTAACGTCCCGGGCCTTTTCTCCGAAGATAGCTCGAAGAAGTCTTTCTTCGGCAGATAATTCTGTTTCTCCTTTAGGAGTAATTTTTCCGACTAAAATATCGCCGGCATCAATTTCTGCGCCTATCCTAATAATGCCGTCTTCATCTAAGTTTCTTAAAGCATCTTCGCCAACATTAGGAATATCCCGGGTTATAATTTCCGGACCGAGCTTGGTATCTCTCACGTCAATAGAAAAATCTTCTATATGAATTGAAGTATAAATATCGTCTTTTACCAATCTTTCTGATATTAAAATAGCGTCTTCAAAATTTCCGCCGCCCCAAGTCATAAAAGCCACTAAGACATTTTGACCCAAAGCTAGTTCGCCGTTTTGAGTTGAAGAGCTGTCCGCGAGAACGTCGCCTTTTTTTACTTCCTGACCAACACTAACTATTGGCCGATTGGTAATTGCTAAGGCCTGATTTGAACGTTCAAATTTCTTTAATTTGTATTCGGAAACTCCGCCTCCTTTTTCTATAACTACAATTTTTTCGGCCGTTACAGAAGAAACTTTTCCGGCTTCCTTAGCAATTAAAAGATAGCCCGAGTCTTTGGCAATTCTTTCTTCAATACCGGTGCCAACTATCGGTGATTGCGGCCTAATTAAAGGAACTGCTTGACGCTGCATATTAGAACCCATCATTGCTCGACCGGCATCATCGTGCTCTAGAAAAGGAATTAAAGCAGCGGTTATAGAAACAATTTGTTTTGGCGAGACATCCATGAAAGTCACTTCTTCAACTGGTCTAATATCTGGTTCGCCGTGGCTTCTTACAGGAATTCTAGGCTCAACAAAGGAATTTTCTTTATCTAATACGGAATTTGCCTGAGCAATTACTGCCCTCTCTTCGTCTAAAGCGTTAAGATGAACAATTTCGTCAGTTACAACGGGTTTTATAGAAACTTCTAAAACTCCTGCTTTTTTTATTTTTGAAGCTTGCTCTTTGGTGATTTTTACTCCGGGACCAACCACTCTTTTGCCTTTAGGGTCTAAAACATCTTCTTTAGTGGTTTTACCGATTAATTCCTTTTCGTCTTGCCCGGAAATTTTTTGTAGAACTTTTCTGTAAGGTGATTCGATAAATCCGTATTCATTTACTATTGCATAACTTGCCAAAGAATTAACCAACCCAATATTTGGTCCTTCGGGAGTTTCTATCGGACAAATTCTTCCATAATGAGTTGTATGAACATCTCTTACTTCAAAACCCGCCCTTTCTCTAGATAATCCCCCGGGACCCATTGCGTTTAGCCTTCGTTTATGAGCCAATTCGGATAAAGGATTGGTTTGATCCATAAATTGAGATAATTGCGAAGATGCAAAAAATTCTCTAACTGCCGCTACAATCGGCCTAACATTAATCAATTGAGCTGGAGTTAAAGTTTCTATATCGGCAATACTTAAACGGTCTTTGGCAATTCTTTCAACTCTTAAAAGCCCTTTTCTAAAATTAGCCTGGATGAGTTCACCGACTGTTTTTAATCGGCGATTGCCCAAGTGGTCTATATCGTCTGCTTGGCCGATACCATTATTTAATAAAATGATTTCAGAAATTACGGCAACCACATCAGATAAAGATAAAACTCTGTGTTCTTTATCAACCGGAACATTCAAATTCAGCTTTTTGTTTAATTTATAACGGCCTACTTTGCCCAAATCGTATCTTCTAAAATCAAAAAACATTGCTTCGATAAGCTGTCTAGCGCTTTCGGGAGTGGCTAAATCGCCAGGACGCACTCTTTTATAAATCTCAACAAAAGCTTCGCTTTGAGTTTTTGAAGGATCTTTTTCTAGAGTTGCCTTAATGTAGTCCCTCTCTTTGTCCGTGTTAACATCGGCAAAAAGCTCGTAAATTTGTTTTTCGTCTTCAGCACCAAAAATTCTTAAAAGAGAAGTTATAGGAATCTTCCTTTTACGGTCTATTTTTACTGAAATAACATTTTTGTTGGAAGTTTCAAATTCAAGCCAGGCGCCCCGGTTAGGAATAATTTTTGCTCCAGCCAATTCCAAATCTCCGACGGTTTCGGAAACGAAAAATACTCCCGAAGATCTAACCAACTGGGAAACTACAACCCTTTCAACGCCATTTATAATAAATGTTCCTCTATCGGTCATTAAAGGAAAATCGCCTAAAAAAACTTCTTGCGCCGATAAAACTTCGTCAGTTTCTTTGTTTGTAAGTTTTAGCTGACACCGTAGAGGCGCCTCAAAAGTTATGTTCTTTTCTTTGGCAATCTCTTCGGTGTTTTTAGGTTCGTCTAAATAATAATCTAAAAAAGAAAGCTCAAGCTTCTTCGCTGGATCCTCGATAGGAGAAATTTCGTCTAAAAGCTCTCGCAAACCTTCTTTTACAAACCAGTTATAAGAATCGATTTGCACTTTGGCTAAATTAGGAAGAGGAAAAACTTCTTGGGGTGATTTTAAAAATTGCCTTTTAGTCTGAGGATTTTGAAACATAAAAACAATTTATCCTTTTAAATTTCTTTTTAGAACAGAACTAGAAATTACTTAAATACTATTTTTAACACAAAATATAACCCCTGCACATAAAGCAAGTGCTGGACTTATAAAAACTATTTAGTTTTACTTCGCTTCAAGTTATCCACAAAATCGTAAAGTATATTTTAGAATATAGAATAATTTGATAAAAGTGTCAATAGGTTTATAAAGGGTTTTTATAAGGCGGCGGCCTTAGATTTTATCTAAGGCCGCCCTCCTTTTAAAAAGCCCCCGATTTTCGGGGGCTTTTTAAAAGGTCTAGCTAACTTTGCGAGAATGCATCTTTAACCTGAAAAAGATAATAAAGAACAACAGCTTCTATTACAATTCCAAAAACAGCGCCAGCGCCAGATACCGAAATAAACAATAAATTTTGAATAATACCAAAAACCATCAATCCTACTAATAAGTTCCAAGACCACTTCTTTAAATTCCAAGCGCCGTATACAGCAACTAGATCTAAAATACCTAAAGCAACCAAGATAATTCCCCAAACCGACACCGAAAATAACGGATAAGATACTCCAACTGCTCCCATCATTGAGTTGATGGAACCAGATAAAGACATAAGTCCAAAACCACCAACGATGGATAAGACTCCACCGATTGCCCCTAGGATAGCAATAACTGTTACCCCTGTAGGTCTTTTCATAAATCCTCCTGAAACCTCGGAATATTTATCCCTTACCGAGGTTGAAGCCCGCCAAAAACTGCGGACCGCCCGCAATGCTATTTATATATTTGCAAACGGGTCTTTAATTATTTTCTTATTAAGCAACTTATCCTTAATTTAAGGATAAACCTTTTAGCGTCCCTCAGTCAAATAAAAAAGCCATCTTAAAGACGGCTTTGAGGAGTAATTTATTTTTCGGCTTTTTCTTGAGTTTCCCATTTTTTGGTTTTGGGAACTAGAGCATAAGTAACAGTTACTTTTAAGGCTTCCAAAATTGCTTCTCTGGGAATTTCTTCATTTCTTAAAGCCTTATTTAGCGCTCCGATATTTATAATCCTTACACAGTCGGTTATTTTCTCAAAATTCTCTAGCGATAGTGATTTTTCTAGAACTTTTTCTTTAATCTCCACTTGGGGCTTTTCTTGAATTGCCAAAGGCGGTTCTGTTTTAAGCGATTTTTTGTTTACTCTTAGTAGATAACCAATTACCCACAAACGAAACTTCTCCAGGCGGCTTTTGGCTCTTTCTGTTTCTCTTTTCTGAAATATAAAATCGTAACCTTCTTTTAAAGCCTCTGCTGAAAGCGGAATTTCGCCTTTAAGGCTTAAAGCTTTTTTTGTTTCTTCGGTAACTTTTAAAATTTCGGCTTCGGAAATTTCTTTTAAGCTTTTATGGCGGCGTATTTCTTCTAATTTAACTGTAGACAACCTTATCACTTCCTTTTTAAAGAGCTGGGGAAGTTCTATATTATCCTAAAATTTTGCCAATTTCTTTGCTTTAGCTCACAAAGAAATCACAATATCTTTGAGTTCTTTCTTTGACTTGGTTAAAATTTCGACTGTCTCTTTTTTGATCAAAACATCATCTTCTATTCTAACGCCGCCTTTTCCTTTGATATAAATTCCCGGTTCAATGGTTACAATATCGCCTGGCCATAAAATATCTTTTGATTTTGGGCTTAATCTTTTTCCATCATGCACTTTTTTGCCCAAACTGTGCCCTAAACCATGAGGAAAATATCTGCCATAGTCTGCTTTTTTTATTACTCCTCTGGCAACCGCGTCAACATCGTAGCCTCTCATTCCCTTGCCAAGGGTTGGGCCCTTGGTAAGAAAATTTAAGGCTGATTTTTGGGCTTTTAAAACTAGCTTATAAATCTTTGCAAATTCCGGACTTGGCTTTCCGAAAAACAAGGTTCTTGTTAAATCAGAACAAAATCCATTAACCTCGGCGCCAAAATCCAACATTATCGGTTCGCCAGTTTCAAGTTTTTTATCCGTTGGTTTATGGTGAATGTCGGCGGTATTTCTACCAAAAGAAATAAGCTTAAAGGCTGATTTAGCCTGGTTTTTTCTTATGAAATCATCAATAAGCTCGGCAATTTGTTTTTCGGTTACTCCCTTTTTTATTTTGCTTTTTATAAACAAAAAAACCTGATCTACTATTTCACAGGCTTTTTTGATATTTAAAATTTTCTCTTGAGCCATTAGACTTATTTCTTAATTCTTCTAAACCTTATCAATCCGCCCATCGGAATTACTTTAATTCCCTTTTTCTCTAATTCATCCAAAAATAAGTTCATTCCTAAAGAATCAGAAGCCATATGACCAGCAATAACCACATTAATATTATGTTTTTCAGCTTCTTCCTTGTGATCTTCTTTAATGTGCATAGCAATTACGGTTCCAACTCCCGCTTGTGCCAATTTCTCATATTCTTCTTTGGCACCTGATGTTCCTCCCGTCATACCCATTGCTGCGATTTTGCCTGCTTTTCTGCCAGGAGAACCTACAAATATTGTAGGACCGGCTTTATCTTGTACCGCTTCTTTATACTCCGGGATTGTTTTTAGAAATTTAACAACATCCCCTACGGTTTCTGGCTTCGCTTTCTCTACTGCTTTCTGCACAAAATCGTATACTAAATTATCCGCAATAGTATGCGTACACATCAAACTGATCCCCAATATCCTTGCCGCATCTATCGGAGCATTATGGTTTATTGGATTAACGCCTCTCTGAACTTCGGCAATTCTTTTTGCTAGAATACCTTCGGCAATATTTATTGGTATGCCAAACTTATGCATTAAATCTGCTTGGATATTCATTACACCATGTAAGGCTGCCAAGGCTTTTCCTTCGGGATGATGAGAAATAATAAGATCGATTTCTTGACCTTTCTCTTTTAGTCTGTCAGCTAGTAAAATGCCGGCAACTTCTATATCAATTCCAGTCATTACTGTCTTAACTTGAGCTTTTGGATTTCCGGATAAAATGCGTGTATCATCATAGGGATTTTCGAATTTTTCTTTATCAAATTCTTCTTTTTGGTCTTTATCTAGTTTTTCGTATTTGGCCTTAATTCTTTTAAAGTCTTTTTCGACCCCCTGTTTACCCCTAGGGTCTGCTTCAATCCCCATCTTAATTGCCAGTTTGTAGATTTCTTCAATTGTCATAATCCCTCCGAAGGCCTCGGAATAAATATTCCTTACCGAGGCCGAAGCCCTGCCGAAACTTTATGTGAAGGCGGGTTACTTCTTTTCAATAATTTTATCAATTATGCCATACTTTTTGCCGTCTTCCGGCGACATAAAAAAGTCTCGGTCGGTATCTTTTTCTATTTTTGCCAAAGGCTGACCGGTATGTTTTGAAAGTATTTGATTGGTTTGATTCTTAATTCTCAACATCTCTTTAGTTTGGATTTCCACATCAGCTGCTTGGCCTTCGGCTCCGCCCATAACTTGATGGATTAAAATCCTAGCATTTGGCAAAGAATATCTTTTGTTCTTCTTGCCGGCTGCCAAAAGCAAAGCGGCAGCCGAGGCGGCCTGACCTACGCAAATCGTAGAAACATCCGGTTTTACATATTGTATCGTGTCATAAATTGCCAAACCAGCAGTCACCACTCCGCCAGGACTATTTATATAAAGTGAAATGTCCTTTTCCGGATTTTCACTTTCTAAAAATAAAAGTTGAGCAATAACCAAATTGGCAATATCATCATTTATTGGAGTACCTATAAAAACAATTCTTTCTTTTAAAAGTCGGGAAAAAATATCATAGGCTCGTTCGCCGAACTGTGATTTTTCAATCACCATGGGAACAAGCTGATTTTTGACAAATTTATCCATATTTTCCATAAATATCCTCCTATTGACTTACTCTCTTATTATTATTGTTTCAATAAATCCTAATGTCAAAATCCAAATTCCAAATGAATGCTTAAATGGCTAAATATTAAAAATTAGAAATTGAGATTTTGGATTTGATTTGACATTTGAGCTTTGACATTTAAGCTTATTTTGTGGCGTATTCTAACAGTTTATCAAGTGTTTTTCTATTTTTTAAAACTACTTTTATATATTTTTTCGCTTCAGCCGGATCAACATTTTCGTTTTGAGGAGTAGTATTTTCTGCTTTCGTTTTACTCATTTCCGCTTCCGTTTCTTCGTCAGTAACTTCAATGCCCTCAGTGTCGGCAATGCTGTTTAAAACAAGACTGACTTTAATTCTTCTTTCGGCTTCGTTTTTTAAATCTTCTTCTAATCCTCCTTCTGTCTTTCCAATGTGCTCTAGGTAGCGAGAAAGCTTTAATCCTTGGGTCGCCAATTTTTCTTCTAAATCCTTTTTCATTTGTTCAATTTCTTCTTTTACTAAAAGGCTGGGAATTTCTACATGAGCTTTTTCTAGAATTTGTTCTATAACTTCGCTTTCTTTTCTTAATCTTTCTTCGTGCTCTTTTTGCTTTATAAGAGCCGTTTTAATGTCTTCCTTTAGACCTTCTAGGGTTTTATCGGTGCCGCCGGAAATCTTCTGAACAAACCCTTCGTTTATTTCCGGTAATCTAACTTTTTTAATGTTTAAAAGTTTAATTTTAAAGTTTATTTTTTCGCCAGCTAAATCTTTATCGTAATAATCTTTAGGGAAGAAAACCTCAGTTTCTTTTTCTTCGCCTTTTTTAAGACCTATTAAGTTTTTTTCAAAATCCGGCAGCAAAACACCTTCGCCGATTATTAAGGGATGATTTCTGCTTTTTAATTTTTCTAAAGCAATTCCGTTTTTAAAACCATCAAAGTCAATTTCCGCCCAATCGCCGTTTTCGCTTAGACCCTCTTTTTCTTCCAGAATCGCTTCCCTTTTTTGAAGGCTTTTTAATACTTCATCCACTTCACTTTCTTCTACTTCTATTTCTTTTCCTCTAATTTTTATTTTTTTATAGTCGCCTAAAGAAACTTCCGGCACAACCGTTACTTCGGCTTCAAATTCGAGAGGATTCCCGGGAGCAAATTTAGTAACTTTAATTTCCGGCCTGCCAATAGCTACTATTTTATTATCTAAAATTGCCTCTACATAAGCATGGGGAACTAAAAGCCTTAGAGCTTCTTCATGAATAGCCTTCAAGCCAACTTTTTCCTCAATCACCAAATGAGGAATATGCCCAGGCCTAAATCCGGGGATTTTTAAATTTTTAGCAATCTCAAAGTAAGCTTTTTCTAAATATTCCTCTACTTTTTCTTTAGGAACCTCTATCTTAAGCTTAGCTTTGCTTTGGGGTAATTTTTCTATTTCTACTTTCATAATTCTATTTTAGCAAAATTTAACCATAATAAAACCGCAAAGTAAAGAAAAAAAGGCGAAAAATCGCCTTGTTGGTGTGCAATTGTTAATATAAAAAGGTTAAGCTGCTGTAAAAATTGCTGAATTTAAATTGTCTTTGGTAAATACTATTTCGGCCAAATTGTGGCAACGGCCTTTTATCAGGAAACGTCTGTTTTTGATTTTTGGCTTTATATTTTCCGGATAATTGATAGCCAAACTGATTCCGTAGCCGCCCTCTTCTTTTTGATCATCTTTTTTAATTATGTTTAAAAATATTACGCGTATTGCAACTGGGCAAAAAATAATGCTGTAACAGCAGCAAT
>JBBIQZ010000015.1:14031-14356 GCA_037442065.1 bacterium
ATTCAACGATTGTATTTCCAAATACCTGTAAATCTCGTCTACTACTTTATCCCTTATAACGCCAATGTCTCTTGGCGTAAATTGGATAAAATTCTTTTCTACAGACATAAAAAATCATCCCCTTTTATTTTTATTAAATTTTTAACGAGCCTTGGTTAATTTTATATTAATACTTTCCTTGCTATACAATCAAGTGGTTAACGACCGCCTTTTTTTATTTCCGTAAAACCTGTGTAAATTTGTAAAACCTTGGGAATTTTTATCGAACTGTCTTTTTGCTGATAATTTTCTAAAATAGCGCCTAAAATTCTTGGCGTTGCAATGG
>JBBIQZ010000016.1:0-13212 GCA_037442065.1 bacterium
ATTTAGTATCAGCAATTAATATTCCCTTGGTTTCCGCATAATTCTGAGCTTTTTCCTAATCCTAATTCTTTAAGGATTGCGCTTTCGTCTTCTGGTGTTAAGTCGCGATTATAGCAGCCGATTGCCCCGGAAAGTTTTGAGTATTTCATATCATTTCCTGCATCGGCTAATTTTTTTAAAACATATTGGATTCTATCCGCATAAAGAAGAAAATATCTTCCAAGAATAGTTATTTGAGCTTTTTTAGCATGAGTTCTTCCCACTATCTTTTGATAACGGAATTCCTTAGCGCGTTTAATTAAAGACAGGTTTAATTCTTCTAGTGATTCAATGATTAAATCTAAAGAAAGGAGAACTATTCTGGCTTGAGCTGGTTCCTCGGTGTCATAAGACGTGATATTTTTATGAACAAACTTTCGTAAATACCCCGAGATATTTTCACAAACGTTCATCACAAATGCCATTAAATCATGATGAGTAGTTTTCTCTATTTCTTTTATTCTTTCAACAGTGAAGGTGATTTCATTTTTTATCGCTTCATATGTTCCTTGTGGATAAATACCTTCCTCTTCCCGAACCTTGATAACTGCCAATTCTGTATCAAGCCATCTTTGAAATTTATTTTCGTCAGTCCAAATCTTGCCGATTTCTTCGGGCGTATATCTTTCAATCATTTCTCATCAACTCCTTTTTTAGACCAAGGAATCTCTTTGATCCCAAATCGCTCGGCATTTTTTGATGTTTCTTGTGCGATTATTTGACATTTACGCTTAAACGGATCCATTGCATCATAGTTAACGCCTGTGCCAGCATACGTCATTTTTTTATCTGTCATCTAAATCAGTCCTTTCTATTCTTATGTTAACGTGCATATAAAAAAACTTCCGTCCAGAAAGCTTCTTCTTAATTATATTTTATTAGTTGGTTTTGTCAAAGAATAACAATCCTTTTTTAAATAGATAAAAAAAGTTATATTAAAGAAGTATGGCAAGATGGCAAAAAATCATTTTAACTGTTGCCGCAATTCTTATCGCGGGCGTTTTGCTTATTGCTCCAGTAGAGCTTAAGCTGGCTAATTTTTATATAGACCGAGGTAATGAGAACATTCAGAAGCATTTTTATAAATCGGCTTTGTTGGATTTTGAAAAAGCTTCTGCTTTATTGCCGGACGATGAAGATTTAAAATTAGAGCTTGGGAAAATTTATCTTTTAAAGAATAATTTAGAAGGCGCCGAAAAAGAATTTAGGAATGCTGTAAAAATAAAAAATGATGACCCAAAGGCCTACTCATCCCTAGTAAATACACTTCTTTTGGAAAAAAAAATAAAAGAGGCCGAGCAATTTATAGCCAAGGCGCCTAAAAAAGTTTTAGCTGATTTAGAATTTCAAATTTTAGAATCAAGAGTTTATGCAGATTTAGGGGAAACTCCCATATCTTTAAATATTTTGAGCTTAAATGAAAGCCAAGGAGCAATATTTTATAAAGCAGTTTTTTATATTGCCCAAAAAGATTTTACAAAAGCCCAAGATCTTTTAGACAAAATAAAAGAAGAGCCTCATGATTTAAAAAACGACCTTTCAAAAATAAAAGAAGCTTTTGAAAAAACAAAATCAAGCGAAAACGAAACCTTTAAAATCGTATCTTTTGCCGAAGCTTTAAATGAGATTAACGAACCCTATTTGGCAGAGCCATTATTAAAAGAAGTTTTGGATAAAAATCCTGATTATCGTGATGCTTTAATTTTTTTAGGTTTTACAAATTATCTTAAAAAAGATCTTGCCAAGGCGAAGGATTATTTGAATCAAGCTGTTATTAAAGATTTAAACTACGGGCTTTCTTACTATTTCTTGGGCAAAGTAAATCTAGAAGAAAAAAAAGAAAGCGAAGCGAAAGATAACTTTGAGAAGGCCGTAAGTTTTGGTTATAAAACCAAAGAAAGCTTTAAATCTTTAGCCGAATTGGAAATTAAAAGTAAAGATTTTTTAAAGGCCGAAGAAAATTTTAAGCTGGCTTTAGGTTTTGATGAAAATGACAAAGAAATTCTAGAAGGGTTAACGGAAGCTTTAGTAAATCAAAAGAAACTGGACGAGGCGGAGAGTTTAGCCTTAAAAACAGAAAATAATAACGAACTTTTAGGTTGGATTTATTTAGAAGAAGAAGACAAGAATAAAGCTTTTGATTTTTTAAAAAGAGCCGAAGAAGAAAGTCCTTTCTCGGCTTTTGTATCTTTAAAATTAGGGGAACTTTCAAAAAAGCAAAATAAAATTAGTGAAGCCAAAGGTTATTTTTTAAAAACCCAAGAGTATGATTTGGTAGGAAATTGGGCAAAAATCGCCGAGAATGAATTTTAGTCTTTTATAATTCTCCATATTTCTTCCGGCGTTGTTAAGCCTGTTAAAGATTTTTTTAGGCCGTCTTGTTCCATAGTGGTAATTCCGCTTTCTAGGGCGGCTTTTTTAATTTCTTCCAAAGTCCCGGCTCTTAAAATTAGTTCTTTTAATTTATCGTTTAATTCTAATATCTCAAAAATGCCAATGCGGCCCTTAAATCCGCTATGATGACAAAAATCACATCCTTTACCTCTTAGAAGTTTTCCAATTTTAACATTTTTCCCTAAAACTTTTTTGATTTCTTCTTTTTCCAATTCTGTCGGCTCATATTCTTCTTTGCATTTTGGACAAATTTTTCTTACAAGCCTTTGGGAAATAATTAAATCTACGGCATCTACTATCAAAAACGGTCTTGTTCCTAAATCTATTAGGCGGTGCAATGAGGATGCCGAGTCGTTTGTATGAAGAGTTGTTAAAACCAAATGTCCGGTTAAAGAAGCTTGGATAGCCATTTCGGCAGTTTCTAAATCTCTAACTTCACCGATTAAAAGAATGTCGGGGTCTTGTCGCAGAATTGATCTTAAACCTACAGCAAAGGTATAATTTTCTTCCGGATTTACTTGGCTTTGAATTACTCCCGGTAAATCATATTCAATAGGATCCTCCAAAGTAATAATTTTTACACCAGACTTATTTAATTTTTCCAAAATCGCGTACATTGTAGTGGTTTTACCGGAACCAGTAGGCCCGGTTACAAAAATTAAACCATGAGTTTTGGTATAAGCTTTTTTTAATTTTTCTATTTGTTCTAAGTTTAGACCCAATTCTTCAAGCTTTAAAAAGCTGGCTTCTTTGTCAAATAATCTTAAAACAATACTTTCGCCATGGGCTTCGGGTAAAGAAGAAACCCTAATATCTATTCGCCGACCATCTTGAGTTATAAAAAATTTTCCATCTTGGGGAAGTTTTGAAGTATCCAGTTTTAATTTAGCTAAAAATTTAATCCGCGAAATAATTGCTTTTGTTGTTTCTTTATCAATACTTATTACTGGATGTAAAACTCCGTCCATTCTGTATCTTATAACGGTTTCTTTTTCGCCCGATTCTATATGAATGTCAGAGGCTTCAGTTTTTAAAGCGCCCGTTAGTATTAGGTCCAAAAGATAAGTCGTTGGAACTTTTTTTAATCCCTCTTTTAAGTCGCGAAGGCTTTTTATGCTTTGCTCGAATTTCTCCTTTTCTTCTTTGGAGATCTCAATTACTTCGTTTTCTTTTCTTAATTCTGTTTTTGTTAATCCATACAGCTTTAATGCGCTTTTAATATCAGCAGGGGAAGTTATAGCAGTTATAAAATCAAATCCTGTTTTTTCTTTAAGAGAATTTATTAGATTTTTAAAATCTTCACTTTCTGGAGAGGTGGTTGCTATCTTTACTTTATTGCCGGCTCTTAAGTAGGAAATGGTTTGGCACTTTAAGGCATCTTCTTGAGCAATAATATTTAGGACAGTCGGAGATATTGGGTAGCTTGTTAAATCCACATATTCTAAATGCAGTTTTTTTGCATAGTCTTTGTAGTTTTTTTCTTCAGAGCCCCTCTTTATTTCATCTACTTCATATTGAAATTCTTTATCCATAGTTTTTAGTCTTATTTATATCATTCTAGCAGATTTAAACATTGAGAGGAATTAAATTTTCTGGTGGGATATTAATGTTTAGTACTTATTGTTATTCTATTGCCACGTCGAACGTGGCTGCGTCTTCACTTGGCTTTCATAAGCCAAGTTCGACTTGGCGGAGGGTGCAGGACTTGAACCTGCAAGGGATTTCTCCCGCTGGTTTTCGAAACCAGTGCATTGCCATTCTGCCAACCCTCCTAGTAAGCTAGTTTACACTGAACGAAGTGAAGTGGTGTCCCTGGGAGGATTCGAACCTCCGGCCTTCGGCTCCGCAAGCCGACGTTCTATCCACTGAACTACAGGGACAGGATATGTGTGCTGAATAGGCTTTAGACTTCAGGCTTAGCAAGTCGACGTGTCATTCATTAAACTACGGGCGCAAAAAAAGTGCCTCTAAGCACTTCTATTATATCATTCCAAAAGCCAAAAATTTAAAACTTGAGATATCGAGAAATTTTATCAATTAAATCTTCGGTTCTTTCCGGCTCCTCTAGTAAATGTTCTTTCAAAATATTTTTTACCAAATAGGGATCTGTATCTTCTAATTGAATAGTAATTAAAGGAGAAAACCTTTTGGTTGTTTCTAAATTTAAGGTTTTAACCGGCGGTTCATAAACAAGCCAAAAGGCCTTTAATTTATTGAAGGGGTAAAAATCATTGCCAATTTTTATTCCGATATTTGTTAATCCTACTTCAATATCTTTAGGTTTAACTTCGGCATAGAGAAAAATAAAAATCCCTAAGATTACAAAGATAACTACCGCCAGCCATTCTCTCATTATTAAAGAACTGGCAATAAGCGCCAAAAGTCCAGCTCCGGCCAAAATATACCACCAAGAGGACTTTTTGTGGTAAATAAATTCGGGCGCCTCCCAAGATAAAAGATAATCGTTTATAAAATGGTTTTCGGTTCTGTTAGATTCTTCGCTTGCCGGAAGAATTTCTTCTTGAGGAACTATTTCTTTTGAAGATTTTTGAGATTTCTTTCTTTTAGGCATTTTTTAGCCAACTTAAAAACTTAATTGAAATATAACACAAATTTGTAAGCAAAACAAACCTTGACTAAAGAGCGTTTTCCTTAAAATTTTCCGCTTCCGGCTTCTCGATGCATCCTAAATATTTTTTAACCGTATTTAAATTTTTATGTCCGGCAATGTAAGCAATTGTCGTTAAAGAAGTTCCTTTTTTAATATGATGAGCGCAAAAAGTGTGCCGTAAATCGTGCACCCGGGCGTTTACAATACCGGCTTTTTTATAATATTTGGAAATTAACCCTCTTATATTTCGAGGGTCTATGGCTTTGCCGTTTTTGGTGACGAATAAAATATCGCTTTTAACTTTCGGTCTTATTTTAAGCCATGATTCTAAAGCCTTTTGGGCCGGCAGGTTTAAAGGGATTAAGCGGGAGGGTTCTTGTTTTTCATCTAGGATATTTAAATTCCCTTGTTTTAAATCTTTTAGCCTAATCCTAGAAACCTCACCGATTTTTATGCCGGTTTGAAGCATAAGTTCAATGATAGCAAAAGAGCGGGGGTCTTCCCGGGCAGCATCTCTTAAGGCTCGATATTCCACAATGCTCAAAATTCTCGGAGCCTCTTCTTTTTCTTTTAAATATCTTAAGGCGGTTGCCGGATTTTGGGTTATATACTCATTTATTTCTAAAAACTTAAAAAAAGATTTTAAGGCGACTGTTTGAGAATTAAGACTTTTAACCTTTTTATTTTGAGCATATTTTTTTAAAAAGTTTTCCAAATCTTTTCTGGTAATTAGGTGAACATGACTTTTTTTAAGCCCTTCCAAAAAATCTAAAAGCTCGCTTAGATGCCTTTCGTAGCTTCTGATAGTATGGGGACTTTTACCGCTTTTTGTAAGATGTATTTTAAATTTATCTTTAGCTTTTCTTATAGATAACATAATTATTTTTAGTCTATCAGATATGATGGTAAATGTCAATAAAATAAACACTTTATCTTTTTTGAGCTTATTTTAGGTTCTAATTAAAGATATTTTTATCCGATATAAAAAGGTATTGACAAATATTAAAGCATATGTTAAAATGGCAAGCTTTAGCGAAATAAGCAATTGTAAATTAAAAATAAAAAGATTTATAAGAAAGCTTAAGGACGGAACTGCCGGCTTAAAGGAAGGTAAATTATTTTCAAAGCACCTTTTCCTTCGGTGGTTAGCCGATTCTTAGGCTTCCTCTTGAACCTTTTAATAAACTAGCAAGGAGGACGCAGTTTTGGATAACATAATTCAAAACTGCCTTCTCCTCGTTAGAAATGTTTTTGAGCACTTGCTTAGGCCTTTAGACTTAAGCCGGTATCTTGAAAAAGATTTTCAAAGACAATTAAAAACGGCGCTGACGGCAGCAAATTTTTTAAAAAAGCATGGCCGCTTCATCCCGTTTTTTAAACTAGTAAGGAGAGAAACTGTTCCGATAAATTGTCGTTTAGGAGATGAACGGAAATTTATTGGAAAATAAAAAGGACGGCAGTATCGGAACAGCCCTCTCTTTATTAGAAGGACGGACAGGGTAAAAAATCAGCCTTTTTGGCTGATTTTTTATTTGGATTTAAGTCTTGAAATTTTCTGAAAATCTGGTAATATACGAAAGCCTGGGGCTGATTAGATTCGACATGAGTTCTTTAATAGTTTTAAATTGCAAGCCGCAGTGGCGATCTGCGTTAAAATTGCCAAACTTTTCAAGTGCAAATTCACTTGTCAGCAAAATAAAATCAGCTTTTGCTGGTTTAAATTTTGCGCCAGCTGTAGCTTAATTTCTACAGCCGTTCATCATTTTGGCTCCTCGACTTAAGTGAATGAGCGTCGTTTTTCGAGGTGCGTTTTAATGTCTGCTTTAGCATTAAAACAAAGTAAAATTTTAAGCTAAGGTTAATTGTTTTTTGTTTATTTTTTATAATTAACCCGAAAAAATAAAATAAACTAAACTTGTAGATTGTTTGAAACTGTGCTTGTGGACGGGAGTGCAATTCTCCCCAGCTCCACCAAAAAATTCCAACCTTAAAGGTTGGAATTTTTTGTAAATCTAGTTGACTTTATTTTTTACCAGTTCTTCTATCATTTTGGTTTGTTTTGAGAGTTCTTTTTCTTGGATGTTCAAATGTTTAAGGATGGCTTCAATATCGTGATAGCTGGTGGTGGTTGTTTTATATTCTTCCTCGGCGCGAATTTCTTGATGCCGGCCTTGGATATTTTGGCCAACCATAATTAAAGGCATTAAAAGCAGCTGAACTATATTGCCAAGAAACAAAAGAAAGGCAAAGGGGTAAGGATCAAAAGGATTATGAGAAAAGAATGTTTGCCAAATCATCCATCCGGCCATAAAAAGGGCAAAACAATAAACGGCATACATCGTGCCGATGGCAGTAGTGATAAATAAAGCGATTTTATTTTGAAGGCCCAGTTGACTTTTGTGTTTTAAATTTACATTTTCGGGTTGGTGACGTTTTATTGGTTTAACGTTTGGCATTTTTTCTCCTTAGTTTATTTTACGTCTCTCTTTTTTTCTTGTTAAATAATTTTGCTCCTTATTGGGAGTAAAATTGGCACAAGAGCGCCATTTAACAGGGTGAACTCTAAATTATTTTGGCATTATTGGAGTAACCGGCGGTTTGGGAAGGTTTCGTAAAAGTTCAATTATAAGTTTATAAGCTTCGTTTAAAAAATTTAAAACCAAGGGTAAGAGAACCGGAATGGCTACTATTAAAGTTACTCCCGAAAAAGCGGGATTTACCAAAAAAAGCGAATAGATACCAAAAGCAACCGCCATTATAATAAGCGCGGAAACAAACGCTTGGGTTCCTGCAGGGAAAAGCGCCAAGAAGTTAATCCACAATTGATTTAAGGCATTATATAATTCCATATATTATCAAATACTAAATTCTAAGCAAGAAATCCTAAACAAATTATAAACCCATAATATACCAAATACCAAATACCAAAATCCCTGCCTGCAGCAGGCAGGCAAATTCCAAATCAAATCCTAAATCCAAATGCTTAAATTTTAGACATTTAGTCATTTGACATTGATTTGACATTTGAGCTTTGGAATTAGAGCTTAGATTTTAATATTCTTATACTCTCTTCTTAGGCTTCTTTCAAGCTCTCGTTTTTTTTGAGTTTCCCTTTTGTCGTATTTCTTTTTTCCACGGGCAACCGAAACTGTAATTTTGATTAAATTTTTCTTTAAATAAACTTCTGTAGGGATTAAAGTTATGCCCGCTGTCTTGGATTTGCCATATAAATATAGAACTTCCTTTTTATTTAGAAGAAGTTTTCTAGGCCGGGTTGGCTCAAATTTTTCGCCCGGTTTGTAAGGAGAAATGTGGGTTCCAACAAGCCAAGCTTCGTTGCCCCTTAAGCCAACATAACTTCCTTTAAGCTGAATATGCCCGGCTTTTACAGATTTAACTTCTGAGCCAATTAAAACTATTCCTGCCTCAAAAGATTCTAAAATTTCGTAATCAAAAAAGGCTTTTTTATTTTTAGTTAATATTTTTTTATTCATCTATTTAAATTATACTATACCTATGATTCAAGACGATATAAGGCAAGCTGTTTTTGAAGCTGTAAAAAAGACTTATCCAAAAGTTGATATTAAACTGGGAGATATTGAAGTTGAGAAATCACAAAGGCCGGAACTTGGCGATTGGGCTACGAATATTGCCTTTAAAGTTGCATCTCAAGTTAAGGGTGTGCCAGGGGAAATTGGTAATGAAATAACCTTCAAAATAGTAAAACCCGATTTCATAAACCAAGCAACTAACATAAATGGATATATCAACTTTCAGATTTCCTCCTCTTATTACATACAACAATTGGCAAAAATTTTAAAAGAAAAAGGAAGTTTTGGGCAAAGTCAGCTTTTTGAAAACCAAAAAGTTCAGGTAGAATTTATTTCCGCCAATCCAACCGGGCCTTTAACTTTAGCCAATGGACGCGGCGGTTTTTCCGGTGATGTTTTGGCGAATGTTTTTAAAAAAGCCGGGGCGGAAATTCAAAAAGAATATTATGTAAATGATGGCGGCAATCAGGTAAAAATCTTAGGAGAATCTGTTTTGGTGGCCAGCGGACTAAAAAAGGGAACCGAGGATATATATAAAGGAAGCTATATAGACGATTGGGCTAAAAACCACAAAGAAAAGGTTAAAAAATATAAAAATGAACCTTTTAAATTAGGCCAAGAAGCCGCCAAAGATTTTTTGGAAAATTTAATCAAGCCAGCAGTTTTTAAAATGGGTATAAAGTTTGATAATTGGTTTTTAGAATCTAAGATGGTCGCTTCTGGAGAAGTGGAAAAAAGTTTAGAATATTTTAAAAAGAAAGATTTAGCTTATAAAAAAGACGGCGCCTTGTGGTTTAAAACAACAAAATTTGGAGATGATAAAGATAGGGTTTTGGTAAAATCAGATGGCGAGAATACTTATTTTGCAAACGATGCGGCTTATCATTTAAATAAATTTCAAAAAAGGAAATTTGATAAAGTCATAAATTTTTGGGGGGCCGATCACCACGGATATGTCGGCCGAATGAAAGCCATTGCAGAAGCTATAGGAGCTGGTGAAAAACTGGATATTATCATTATGCAGTTGGTTCGTTTAGTAAAAGACGGCAAAGAATTTAAGATGTCTAAAAGAGCTGGAACTTATGTAACAATGGATGATCTTTTAGAATTAATCGGCGGCAGTGAAAAGTCAGCCAGCGACGTTTCCCGCTTTTTCTTTTTGTCGCGGGATTTTTCAACCCATATGGATTTTGATTTAGATTTAGCCAAAGAGCGATCCGAAAAAAATCCGGTTTTTTATGTTAAATATGCTTATGCTCGGCTTAGCGGAATCCTTCGCCGAGCAAATTCCAAATTCCAAATTTCAAATCCCAAATTAGATCTATTAGAAAAACCGGAAGAGATAGAATTAATTAAAACGCTTATTGAATTACCGGAGGTAATAGAAGAAATTTTAAAGACGAAAGACTATCCGGTGCATTTACTACCTTTTTATGCTAGAAAGATCGCCGAAAAGTTTCATAATTTTTATGAAAAATGCCGGGTAATTGATGAAAGTAATTTAGAGTTAACATCTTCTCGGTTAAAATTAGTAGAAGCAACCAAAATTATTTTAGGAATTGTAATGAGAGATCTAATAGGCATCGAAGCGCCAGAAAAAATGTAAGTTTAGAAATTTATCGTATTGCTTGTTATAGTTCCTTGGTTGGTTGACGCTTTGGCGTAAGCCCCGGAATAGCCGGCAGTTCCGCTGGAAAAAGTATATTCATCGCCGCCAGTAGGATTCATCTCGCCAATAAAACTTTCTGTGCCGTCCTCTTTTTTAAAATATAATTTTACCGAAGATATAGTTGCATCGCCGGAAAAGATTGCCGTAAATAAAGTACCGCTCTTGGAAAGATTTAAGCTAGTTCCCGACCCGCCGCCGGAAACATAAACCGAAGCCGAATCCGAGGCCGTGAAGCCAGCGTTATCTTTTACTTTGGCAGTAAATTTATGAGATCCCGATGAAGTAGGTGTGTAAGCAACTGAGTACGGCGAGGAGGAATCGGTGTTTATCAAATTATCATCATAGTAAAAATATACTTTTTCCACCCCCAAAGGCGCGGAAGCGGAGGCCGTGGCAGTTACCGAACCTCCTAAAGCAATTGAGTTAGAATTTAAAGAAATAGAAACTGTAGGATAGTTGGAGGAATTGCATTGGTCGGTGTATTCGGTGGGAATTACTCTTGTTCCATAACCGTGGGATTTTGCCCAGGCGGCAATTGGCTTCATCCATCGTTGATAAGCCGGATCATCGGGCGAAATTTCTGCCTGTACTTGAGGCGAATAAATCGTTTCGACAATATCCGAAGGACAATCATCGGTTGCCAGCTTGCCATCATTTTTATTTATTTTAATTGCTTTTCCGGAGAAAGATTTTCCTATTTTGTACCAGGAAGGAAATTCATCAGTTATGGTTTCGGAGCCCTGCATTGGTTGTTTGCCGGTAACTTTATCTAAAGTTACTTTTTTTATACCCGAAGGTTTGTCAAAATCTTCTACCTGTGTTCCAGCTAAAGCTTTTGACATATATTCATTCCATAAATTTGCCGCCACATAAACACCTTCGGCCCCTTTTTTCATTGGCGAAGAATCGTTATTTCCAGCCCAAACTCCTGCTACTAAAGATGGGGTATAGCCGATTGTCCAAGCATCTTTAAATGCTTGGGTAGTTCCGGTTTTGGCAGCAACAGGTCTTCCTTTACCGAAGGTTAAGGGGTTATTTGAACCAAAAATGGGAGCTCTGGCGTCATTGTCGGACAAAACTTTAGACATAAGGTAGGCAACTTGAGGATCAATTACAGTCTTCCCTTTTTTGTCTTTATATTCTTCTAAAATTTTTCCTTTGGAATCCTCTACTTTTAAAATTGGCGTTTCCTCCTTTTTCTCTCCTTTGTTGGCAAAGACTCCATAAGCACCTACCATATCTAAAAGCTTAACTTCTCCAGATCCTAAAACTAAAGAAAGTCCATAGTGGGAAGGATCTTGGTTTAAAGTAGTTATACCCATATCATGAGCGGTTTTAATAGTATTTCCAACGCCGGCAATGTATAAAGTTTTTACAGCCGGAATGTTTAAGGATTGAGCTAAAGAAGATCTCATTGTTTGAAGACCATGTTCTTTATTATCATAATTTTCCGGCATATAAGGGGGGTTGCCACCAAAATCTGTCTTTAAATCAAATATTGGTGTTCCTGGGCCATAAGCTTCTTTTTCCCAAGCCGTAGCATAAGCAAAAGGTTTAAAAGATGAGCCTGGCTGGCGGTCTCTTATAGAAACATTTACGTTGCCGCCGGCATTGTAATCAAAATAATCTATAGAGCCGACCATTGCTAAAATCTGGCCGGTTTTAGGGTCTATAGAAACCAAAGATGCATTGGAAGCCCCGTATTTTTGCAGGGTTTGAGGAGCTTTGCCAGTAATTACATCTTCGGCAATTTTTTGCTTTTCAGGGTCTATAGTGGTTGTTACTTTTAAACCGCCTTCTTCAACCATTTTTTCTCCGTATTTTGCTACCAACTGTTCTTTTACATACATTACAAAATGCGGATAAGTTATACTTTCTTGTTTTTTAGAGTAAGCTAATTTTTTAGTTTTAGCTTTTTCGGCTTCTTCTTTGGAGATAAAATTCTGTTCTACCATTTTATCCAAAACTAATTCTTTTCTTTCTAAAAGAAGATCAGCATGGCTTCCGTAAGGTGAATAATAAGTGGGAGCCTTGGCCATGGCTGCCAAGGTTGCCGATTCGGCCAAATCCAAATCTTTAGCATCTTTGGCAAAATATGTTTTGGCCGCCGCTTCTATTCCGTAAGCATTAGAGCCATAGGGAATTTCATTTAAATACATTTTTAAAATATCATCTTTGGAATAAACAATTTCTATTTCAACAGATAAAATTAATTCTTTTATTTTTCTGGCGAAAGTTTGTTCGTTTGTTAAAAGGGCGTTTTTAACTAATTGTTGGGTAATGCCGCTTCCGCCCTGCGTTCCGGTTTTATGTAAAATATAGTTATTAATAAAAGCTCTTCCGATACCCCGAATACTAAAGCCCTTGTTTTGATAAAAATTCTTATCTTCAATAGCAATGGTGGCATTTTTTATATTTTGCGGCATTTGGTCAAAAGGGATAACGGTACGGTTCTTATCGCCGTGGATTTCGTAAATTAAATTTCCGTTGCGGTCAAAAATTTTAGTTGATTCAGCTAAAAGCCGAGCGTTTATTTTATTAGGAGAAGGAAGATCTTTGGCAAACCAGGCAAATAAAAGCAATAAAAAACTAGAAAAGCCAAAAAAAGAATAAAGAAAAAACTTTTTGATATTCTTTAAAGTTATAATTCTTTTAGCTTGTTTTAATAAACCTTTTTTAGGCCCGCCTTTAGGGTGATCGAGCCGGATGATGCTTCTTTTTTTGTCCATTTTTTAGAGCTTAATTATAGCAAAATAAATTTTAAAATCAAAGTTAAAATAACAGCCCAAAATCCAAAGTTCAATATTAAATCTACTTATCTTATTAATCAAGTTAGCAGTTGTATTGCTACCGTTTTTTAGGTATAGTATAATTTAGAATATTAGACTGAAATTTAATGAACGACATAACTAAACAAAAACTTATAGAAGATTTGGAAAAAGAGGCGG
>JBBIQZ010000017.1:0-13179 GCA_037442065.1 bacterium
GCTTATATTTTCAGTGGCTGCGCCACGCGTAGCTCCAAAGGAGCGAAGTGTGGTGGGCGCTAAGGGATTCGAACCCCTGACCTACTGGGTGTAAACCAGTCGCTCTAAACCAACTGAGCTAAGCGCCCGTAATAAAGAAATTTTAACAGGTTTCCAATAAATTTAAAAGATTTTTGGTACCGAGAGCGGGACTTGAACCCGCACGACCGACTTTACGGTCACGAGGCCCTCAACCTCGAGCGTCTACCAATTTCGCCATCTCGGTATTTATAATCTTATCAATTTTTATTTTCTTTCTTGTTAAAAAAACTGCACCTCTATCTTTATACATTTTATTGATTATCTGAATAGATGATTTTTTCGCAAAAATTAGTTCATACACTCTGTTGCCTTTATTTATTATACCTTCTATGTTTAATAATCTCGTAATCATATGGTTTAACCATTCAAGATGTTCTTTGCTCGCAGAAGCAAATTTTAAATAGAACATAAAACTACTTTTCCATCTTTTATCCCAATAACCATAGATACTTCCGTCGCCATCAAAGTAGCCTCTCAAAAAATCGAAAAAATACCTATCGGGAATTCTTAAAATACCCAAAGTTTTTGATTTGTTTGGTTTTAATCCTATTCCAATTAACCATCTATAAAGCCTCACATCGCCGAATTGTATTCTTGGGTATTTTTTCCCTGAATATCCGCTTACCTTCCAACCAATTTTAACTCTTAGATCTAGGCAATTTTTAAAATTCTCCAACTGCTCAATATCTTTTGAAGTAAAATCAAAGTGACGGCCATCTTTTGAAAGATTACCGTCAGTAGTTAGTAAACCGATTGCATAAGCTAAATTAGATGACCAAGCTATTCTCTTCAAGAAAATCTCGTATACTAAGTGTCTACCAAAACATTAGCTTAAAATAAATAGCATGTCAATCAATTAATGATCTTACTATACCGACTTTCTCTTAGCTAAAACTGCTTCTATTTTTTCAACTACTTGGCCGGGCATTGTTTGAGACTTTACTAAATAATCTTCGGCCCCATAAACTAACCCTTTTGCTTTAACTGATTCTTCGGTTAAGGCTGTTAAAACAATAATTGGAATATCCTTTGTTTCGGGAGTTGATTTTAAAATGTCCAAAACATCCATTCCCGACATTTTTGGCATCATTATGTCCAACAAAACTAAATCCGGCTTTTCTTTAATGGCCGTATTTAAACCTTCTTCTCCATCAGACGCTTCTAAAACATCATAGCCGTTTATGGAAAGCCTTAGCTGATACATTTCCCGCAAAGCTTTGTCGTCTTCAACTATTAAGATTTTTTCTTTTTTATCCGTTGGTTCTTCTGGCATAATAGTCCTCTTGAGGTCTCGCCTACCTGCCGGTAGACAGGAAATATTTATTCCTTATCGAGACCGAAACCCGCCAAAAACTAAAAGTGAGGGCGGGCATACTTATTATTTTTTATGTTTTTATCTTAATATGATTTCAGCAAAAAAGCAACCAAATAAATAATTAAGAGCTAGGAGCTTTGGGAATAGTAAAATAAAAAGTCGAACCATCGTTTTCTTTACTCTCAACCCATACCCTGCCGCCTTGTCTTTCTACTAAATTTTTTACTATAAAAAGTCCAACACCTGTTCCGCCGGCTTCTCTAGTTCTGGAACTATCCGCCTGAAAAAATTTTTCAAAAATTCTTTTCTGATCTTCTTTTTTTATACCCAAGCCCGTGTCTTTAACCTTAACCAGCATCTCGTTTTTCTGCTCTTCGGTTTCGATAATAATCCTACCGGTTTTAGTAAATTTTAAAGCATTGTCTACCAAATTGGCCAAAATTATTTTAGTTGATAAGGGATCAGCGGCAACCAATGGTAAAGGAAACTTTGGAGGAATTTCAAAATTTAAATCTATATTTTTTTCTTTTGCTTCCCTCTGAAAATCCGTCAAAACCTTATCTATTATTGCTTCCAATTCTATGGCTTGGGTTCTTTCTTCACCAATAGTTTTAGAAGAGTTAATTAAATCCTCTACAATTTTAGACATTCTTTTTGTCGCCTCAAAAGATTTCTTTAGAAGTTCTAAAACGCTTGGTTTTACTTCTCCTTCCGGCAGTTCTATTATCATAGAAAGATATCCCGAAGTTGTTGCTAAAGGTGTATTTAATTCGTGAGTTACAATATCTATAAACTCTCTTTTATCTTGATCGATTTCTTTTAACTTTTCCCGAACCATTTCTAATTCTTCTTTTAGTTTGGTATTTTCCTGACGCTTGCTAGAAGTTTTAAAAATATAAAAAATAAAAATAAAGAAAACGGCAATATTTGATGCGATTAATAAATAAACAATCACTTTTCTGCTACTTTCTCGGACTTAGGCGCCGACTTTGCTTCTTTTGCGATAGGAAGTGAGAAAGAAAAAATGCTCCCTTTACCTGGTTTGCTTTCAACCCAAATCTTACCGCCCATCATCTCAATAATTGTCTTGGATATGTACAAACCTAATCCTGTTCCCTCGGCTTCGCGGGTTGCCGAAGAATCTACTTGGTAGAATTTATCAAACAATTTTTCGAGATTTTCTTTAGGAATACCTATGCCTGTATCGGAAACAGAAACCACCACAAAACCGTCTCTTTTTTCCAAAACAGATAAAATTATACCTCCTGATTTAGTAAATTTTAAAGCGTTGCCTATCAAATTAGTTAAAACTTCGCTCAATCTATCCATATCAGCAAGAACAAAAGGCATTCTTTTTGCCGGTTTTTTAAATAAAAGCTTTAGCCCCAAAGATTGAGCATCCATTTGGAAATCCTTAATAAGGCTTTCGATAGCCTTCTCAATTTCAATTTCTACCAGATTAATTTTCATTGCTCCCCGCTCGATTCTGGAAACATTCATCAAATCTTTAACTAACCTGGCGATCCTTCTTATTCCTTTAAAAGCATTGCCGGCTAATTTTAGGGCCGTCTCATCCATTTTGCCGATATGCTCCTCAACCATCATCGAGAGGTGACCCTGCACTTGAGTGATGGGCGTTAAAAGTTCGTGGGAAGCAATAGAAATAAATTCCATTTGCATTTTTTCGATTTCTTTTTCTTTTGTGATATCCCTAATAACTGCAACGGCTCCTTGAGCGTTTCCGGCGGCATCAATAACTGGTGCCGAAGACAAAGCTATAAAAACAGGCTTTTTAAAAAACGTTAAAAGAGCTAAATCTTTTCTATTATTTGGCTTTCCTTCGGTTATAGCCAATTGCAAAGGGCACTCTTTCGTATAATCTAAATCTTTGTCACCGATACGAAATTTAAACACGTTTCCGTAGAAATGGCCCATTAAATTTTCTTTTTGCTTTTGAGAAATTTTTATTAAATTCTCGGCCGCTTCGTTTGTAAAGATAAGTCTTTTTTCCCTATCAACCACAAAAACGCCGTCACTCATACTTTGAAGAACGGCCTCGGATTTCACTTTGTCGGCCACTAATTGGTTGGTAAAATCTTCAAGCTTTTCTTTTGCTTTTTTTTGCTCAAAAAATAGCGAGCTTAAAACGAAAAATAAAACCGAGAAGACCGACAAAAGCACAATTTCCCAAATAAAAAGGTCAACAAATTGACCAACAAAGCTTAGTTGAATCGGATCATATAAAACCGAAAAATAAATAACAATAAATTCTAAAAATAAAGAAATGAATACAAAATAAGGAAAAAATGCAAATGCAGTCGCCGCCAACACAACAAAATAGATAAAAAACATCGGGCTGGCAATGCCCCCGGAAAGCCCCGATAGTAAAATAAGCATCAAGATAACCGCAGAAATATCAACATTTAAAGCAAGGGTTGGATTCTTTTTTGATAAATCTTGAAATATTAAACGATGGTAAACTAAAATCCCCAAAAGAGCAATTAAATTTATAGCCAAAAAAGATGGCGCTAATCTAAATGGGTAAAAATTAAAAAAGAAATAAAGCGATAAAAGTATAATAAACGAATATAAAGCTTCAAAAAACCTACCGGCAATTCTAACTCTGGAAATATAAATTCTTTGCTTTATTTCTTTGTCTTGAAATAACTGATTATTATACGAAACTGAAGCAGTCTTCGGGGAAGCCTTTTCTCCTTTTTCGTAAGCTTTTGCTTTCATTAAAATTTATTTTAAAAGCGATTTTACTTTAGAAACAATTTCTTCGAGTTTTGTTTCTGATTTTACTAAAAAGTCATCAGCCCCAAAAACATATCCTTTGGTTTTTACCGATTCTTGGTTTAGAGCAGTTAAAACAAGAACCGGAATTTTTTTCGTTTCGGGGGTTGATTTTAAAATGTCTAAAACATCCATTCCGGAAATCTTCGGCATCATCAAATCTAGCATTACTAAATTTGGCCTTTCCTTCACTGCCAAAGACAAACCGTCTTCTCCATCGCCGGCTACTATCACATCGTAGCCTTCAAGTTTAAGTCTCATTTCGTAAACATTTCGCAAAGGAATATCGTCCTCTACGACCAAGATTTTTTTTGCACCTGTTTTCGTTTTGGGCATTTTTTACTCCCGAAGCCTCGGAATATCCATTCCTCCCCGAGGCTGAGGCCCTTCCGAAACTGTAAGTGGAGGAGGGCCGATTAAGTTAGTTATTTATAGTTTTTTAAATCGATAAACTAAAAGTAGTGACACGGGCAGAACTTAGTTTAAAATTACTTATATCATTATACATCAAATCCCCGCAAAAAGTCAAAAAATGGTGTTTTATTCAATTGGCAAGGAAAAATAAAAAGTGGTTCCTTTCTTCATTTTACTTTCAACCCAAATCTTTCCGCCATGCATTTCTATAATATTTCTGGTTATATAAAGCCCCAGGCCGGTTCCGCCTCTTTCGTTGGATAAAATCGAAGATGCTGATTGGGCCTGATAAAATTTTTCAAACAAATGCTCGACGTCTTTTTGAGGAATCCCTATTCCGGTATCAGAAACAGCGACAATGGCCTCTTTATCTTTATAAGCTAAGGAGATTGTCACTCCTCCTTTTTCGGTATATTTTAAAGCATTGCCAACTAAATTATTTAAAACTTCACTTATTCTATCAGGGTCAATTTTTATTTCCGGAAGCATCTTCTCGGGTTTTTTAAATCTCACATAAAGCCCTTTATCCTGCGCCTGAAATTGAAAACTTTCAACAGCGTGTTGGATAAGCCTTTCTAATCTCGTTGGTTGCTTTGTTATCTTCATTCGTTTTTGATCAATTCTAGAAGTATCCAAAAGGTCTTTGGCTAAAATGCTTAAGCGCTCAACGCTTTCATAGGCCCTAGTTGAAATCATCTTTTGTTCTTCGGCTTTCAATTTTTGATTATTAAGCATTGAAAGATAACCCTCCAAAGTAGCAATTGGTGTTCTAATTTCATGAGAAGCCAAAGAAATAAATTCGTCCTTTGATTTATCGGTTGCGATAAGCCTATCGTTAACATCTCTAAGTTCTTTGGTAGCTCGGTTAATTTCAGCCCGCAAAATGAGGTTAAATTTTTGAATTTTTTCGTAAGCCTTAGCGTTTTGAATTCCCAAAGATAGCTGGGCAGTGATAATATCCAAAACTCTTAAATCTTGCGGCGAATAAATATCTCCGGATTTTTTCTCTCCCAAAAATAAAAATCCCACAATTTCTTCCTCGGCTTTTAAAGGTAAAATTAAAGTGGTGTTATATTTTCGCATAAGCTCTTTTGTTTTAGAACCTTCTTCGGCCTCCTCAAAAATTTCTATTTTCTTTTCGTTTAAAAAATGTTCAATTTCATCTTTTTTTAAATTTAAGGTCTGCTTATATCCCAAGCTTTCGGTTTCATAAATCTTGGCGCCTTTTTCTAATAAAATAAAGGAGCCGCGAGTAATTCTCATCTCTTCTAAAAGTGCATTTAGGAATTTGAATAGAAGTTCCGGCAGAATAATAGTAGAAGTGGCTACCTCGTTTAAGTCAGAAGTTAAAGATTCAAAATTATATTGACCTCTAAAAAATATCTTTTCTGTCCATTTGGTAAAGGAACGACGAATAGGCTGAAAAGTAAAAGCCACCACAAGTGCCACTGCAAGCGATGCCCAATAAGCCTCCACGCCGGTAAAATTTTTGAAGACGAGAGCACCAAGAACAAAAATTGAAAGGACATAAAGTAACCCGATTGATACAATCAGAAGGAAATAAACAATACTTTTAACAACAATAAGACGGATGTCCATAAGGCGGTGTTTAAGCATAGTGTAACCAAAGATAACAACATATAAAAATACTATCAGATTCCCGACGGGTGCAATAGGCATATCGAACCAAAGAAAAAAATTAGTAACTCCTCCCCCAAACCCCAATAAGGAACCTACCAAGATATATCGTAACTGTTGCTTTTTATTGCCCTTAGCTTTTGGATAATTTGACAATATTTCCAAAAACCCCCAACCGCAAAATCCAAGATAGATAAATGCAATATACAAAAGATAAAATATAGTACCGTTAGGCCAAAAGGGGAAAAAAAGCTTGGGCGTGACGCTTTCTATGTAGTATGGGGAAAAGCTTATCAATGCAAAAATAATGCTAGCAAAATAAGCAACCACTAAAGGGTATTTTCTCTTTCCTGCTATACCAATAATGTTTAGTACCCAATGAAGATAAAAAACCGGTATTAAGGTAGCAAAAAATGCTAATAGTCTAACCCAAAAAAGCGCCTGGAGCCCACTCCCTGATAAAAGCCAGAGTACGTAGCAAAAACTCCAAGCAGTTATAGCAGCGCTCATTAAACCAAATGTTATATGAGTAACACTTCTTTTATTTCTGAAATAAGCGATAACACCAAGAACTAAAGAAGTAATTGTATTAATAACACCGGAAAATATAAAAATTGATAAAGGCATAATTAAAAAACCCTTAGTCTTTAATTTAATTATAGTCAAAAACTAAGGGATTTAAAAGGATTTTTTAGCAAGAGCGATTAAATGAATATTAAGAGGCTCGGGGGTAAGTATTATATTTGACTTCTCAAAACCAGACGCCACCAGTAATTCTGTAATCTCTTGATTATCTCTGTATATTAATGGCCAACCAATAGCCTTAGTAACAAAAGGTTCTTCATAATTTGGGATAATATTACATGTTATTAAATAACCATCCTGAGAAAGAAGATTTAAAACATCCGAAAAAAGAAATATGGCCTGTTTTGCTGATAGATAGTCTAAGATTCCGACTGCCTCTACCACGTCTATCTGCATATTTCTACATAGCTTCCTTAGTTTAAAAATATTACCTTCAATACATTCAATCTGGGAAGAAATATTATAAGAATCAGCTAACCCTTCCGCATATTTTAATGCATCGGCATTCAAATCTATCAATTTAACCCTAACATTGCTAAACCCACACTCACTAATTGCTTCGATAACGGCTCTGGCGGATCCCGCGGCGAGACTTACTAAATTAATGTTTTTTTTCTCTATGTTTAATTTTTCTAAGATTTTTTTCAAAAAAAACTTTGTCAATCTTAAACGGTTCCTGATACTTCTCGCATTAGAAAGATTAGTCTCCCAGAATATATCAGATAAGTTAACCTCCCCTTTCTCGTAACGATCCCAAAAAGTATACATGACTTCCAGAGCTTTATAAGTAGTAACATTATCGCTAACAATCTTTGTGTCTCCATTATTACTACCCAAATTAAACAACCAGTGTCCTATTTTATGATTCAGTCTATTACAGACAAACATAAAGGGTCGTCTTAGTAGATTGATCGTTCCATGGTGTTCGAAATCATTAGCGCTGATTTTAAAATACTCTCTGTCGATCAAGAAATCTCCAATGTCTTTCTTGGATAGCTCCATGAATATCACTTCCTTCTCTTTTTATATTTGTTTTTCAAATAGCGAATCAGCAAAATATTATACTAAAAATAGCTAACTTAGCAATAGGAAAAATTAAGCCGCTAAATATTCCGTTATCCGGTGGAGATGTTGTATAATAACCCCAGTAATAAACTAAAAAAGCAATGCAAGTAAGATTAAATAATTTTATTGCTGTTCGTCCATATAA
Source organism: bacterium (assembly GCA_037442065.1). Classification (GTDB taxonomy): domain Bacteria; phylum Patescibacteriota; class CPR2_A; order CG2-30-33-46; family CG2-30-33-46; genus JBBIQZ01. The sequence goes on from JBBIQZ010000017.1 coordinate 8,040, forward strand.
AGAAAAACTTCAAATTAATACTCCAGAAAAACTAATAACCATCGAAAAGGATAAATTTTGTATAGATTTAATTAATAAAATAATACGCAAACAGAATGAAGGAAAAGATGAAGCTGCTACCGTAGATAAAAGAAAAGCTAAAAAGAATAAGGTTTTTAACCGCCTACTCAAAGAAAAAATCTTAATAGAAGCAGGTTGTAATGAGCCTGAAGAAACCCGAATGATATTTAATTATTTTAAGAATCCTAATTTCAACGGTGTAAAGATAACACTTAAGAAGGCTTTAGAGATAACAAAAAGAGCTCATCCTAAAAAAATTCCATGGGTGTCGAAAGTAATGCCTAAAAATACACGATATTCTTGCCGAGAATTTCGTAACCAAATGATAGCAACACCAATTTTTAAAAAGTATTATCAATCAAAGCTATGGCGTAATTTGGCAACAAAAAATAAAACCCTTTATTATCCATACTCCGATAGCCTCGGCCGGCGCTATATATCCTCTCAAAATATTTGTTTTAACAAAGAATAAACAAGAATATAGTATTTATCTATACAACAGAGACAAAAACCGCTTAATCAAAACAGGCAATATAAAGGAATCTAAATTTAAGAAATCCTTCTCCTTGGGATTACAAACTGGATGCATAAATGCACCTTATTATGTACTAATAACATCCAGTCTTTCGTTAATGTGTAAAAAATATGGCCACCGAGGATTGTTATATATTGCTTTAGAGGCGGGTGCATTAGCTCATCAATTATGCGAAGTAATGAGAAATAATAATATACAATCGGTACAGATAGGTGGTTATTATGACGATTTAATGATACAAAATGTATCACCAAAGGAAAAAGACAGATTGATACCTCTCTTACTAATAGCTTTTGGTTATGAACAAGAAACATAAACAAGTAAACTTAAGACTAAAATCAGAAATTATTATTGAAAATAATAAGTCTGTATTTTTAATATACAAAAGTAAAATTATAATCATCGAGGGGATAAAAAATTTCGTCGCAAAATTACAAGCAAAAGACAAAGAGCTTATTAATACCCTTGGGAAATACAAGATATATGAGCATTATAACCATCCTTTCATTTTTTTAAACAAAACTATTTACAGTTCTTTATTTGAAAATTTAAAAATTAATAACTTATTCAATCTAACTAATGAACTATTGATGGTTTATTTTTTAAGTAAAAAGGCTATTGGTGGAAGAATAAAGAAGTATATTCTAGCCTCTTTCTCTAAGAAAAATCCTGAATACAATTACATAATCAAGATTCTTTCAAAAAAGCAAAATGCAATATATTTTGCCAGAAACTTAATAGATAAAACACCTAAAAGAATAAATGATACTGCATCAGTAAAACATGGAGGGAAGGTAAATATAAACAGTCTATTTACTAACTTTTCATCCTCAAAATATAAAGCTAAATTGGCCATTCCAAAGAACCTGGTCTCTGATTATGGGATAGTAGTTCGCTGTAATAAAATGAAAAGGATCAAAAAATAGCTTTTGATTTTTACAGTTTCTCAGCATCATACAGAGTGCCCAACTTCAATCATTGTCACCTGCAGGAAACTTACTCGGCAAATGGTTATGATAGAAATATAAATCTTGCATTTTTAAAAGGTATTGTAGAAGCACATGAACGCTTCTCGCTAGGATATTTAGATACAAAAAAACTTAGAAGAATAGATACTAAAAATATTTTAAATCAAGAGCGAATATACCAATATTTAGGCATTTCGAGAAAGAAATTCTTAAATAAAAAGTATATATGTAAACCGCCTACTATAAAAAAATATCAAGCCCTACGAGGGAAAGTACTAAATCATACAAAAGAAACAACTTGGTGGGTACCTGTTGATATAATCAAATTTCCTTACCATATAGAAAGTAATAAACGGTTCAGCTTTGCTAACTCTTCTGGAACTGCAGGAGGTAGTTCATTTGAAGATGCTTGCCTAAGAGCTATATTTGAATATTCAGAAAGACATTACGTTGCTAAACACTGGCTATTAAACTTACCCTTCAACCCTATTGCAAGAAAAACGCTACCAAGTAACTTATATAACAGAATCAAAGAGCTCGAAGCAAACCTATCAGGAAAAATACTTCTTTGTTTAATGGATTGTAAATCTGTACCACATTTAACTGCTATATATATAGATAAGAAAGAGTGGCCAACTTTTCATTTTTGTTCAGCTGCTGATTTTAATAAAGAAAAGGCAGGACAAAAAGCATTAGATGAGTTGACTAACTCTCTTGTTTTTTGTCCTCTTTTTAGAAAGAAAATCCTTCTAAAAACTGATGAAGTAAGAAGCGCTCGAGAACATTACTCTTTTTACCACAACCCTACCAATTTTGAAAACATAACTACTAAACTGATTGGTAACCATTATATTGACTGGAAAGATATACCAAATTTAGAGATAAATAGAAATGTCGCCATACAAAGAAAGTTAAAATTCTTAGTAAGAAAGGTATCAAATGAATTAGGAGAAATAACGGCAGTTGATGTAACGGCACCTGAAACTTCAGAGTATGGACTATCGGTAGTTAAAATAATCACCATGAAGGGTATACCTCTCTGGTTCGGAAAAACAGATTTACCATTAGAAAAACCTGTCATTAAAAATAATATTGGCTTATTAAGAAAGAAAAATCTACGTATACATCCCTTGGGTTAATTCTTGGGAGTTGCTATTATCGCTTCTCCTGTTTTATAAGGATTATCACCCTTCCATGCTAAATCGAAATTTTCTTTTGGAATATTTATTTCTCTAATATAAGGAAGACCTGGATCACTAATAGTTATGAAGGAATCAGAAGCTTCCTTTACGAGAACATAATGCCCCTCCTTTTTTCTCGATTTAGAATTATATAAAAGATAAGGATTTACGCCCACCATTATACAAGAACTCGGGTAAATTGAGAATAGTTTCTTTATATTTTTATATCCCGTGCTTTTCATCTTAACGCCTCCTTCGTAAGCTTTTTGAACTGCTACGTTAAAAACGCTAATATCAAAATATTTTTCTAAACGTTTTATCGCCCTCTTATCAAGCGATTTAAGACCAAACTTATAAATCTCTTGCCAAGTGATAGGCATCGGAACATTCATTGTCACTTTTAATCCGTAGCTAGACAAAATATAGGCAGCGATAGGTTGCCAAGTTCTATTAATCCCCTTATTTAATCTAAACAAAGATTTATCAAGTTCTTCTGGCCTAGAAAATATCTTCTCTTTTTTAAAAGCGTTAATGATTCCGGCCACACAACAGGCAACACAGCGGCTATTATCCTTTGAGTTTGGAATGGCATAAATCTCTACTTTTTCTTTATGCATTATAACGACCAATCTGTATAATGCTGATTATCATTAATCCTTACGCCCATTTTTATTAATCTATCTCTTATTTTATCTGCGTTTTTCCACTCTTTTTTCTGTCTAAAAATATTACGCATTCTTATTAACTCTTCAATCTTATTCTTATTCTTATTCTTATTCTTAAAATCTTCGGGCATGCCCTCTTCTGTCCAAAAGATAAATCCCAGTATTCTATCTAACTCTTCTAAAAATTCGATTATTAATGTACATTCCCTGCCGCCGATTAGGCCTTTATCTATTAGTTTATTTATGCGACTAAGAAAGTTAAAAAAACAAGCTATAGCTTTAGGTGTATTTAGATCATCGTCCATATATCGCATAAACTCTTCTCTCGCTTTTTTAATCTCTTTATTGATTAGTTTAATCTCTTTAGCAGGGATATCTTTTTGTTTGGATAATCTCTCTAAGAAAAATTTTATTCTCTCCAATGCATTCATTGATGATCTAAGAGCGTCGAAAGTAAAATTGAGATTTATCCTGTAATGACCAGACAGAACCAGGTATCTAAATGCATAAGCATTAGGAACTGTTTTTAGAATCTCTTTAAGTGTATAAAAGTTTCCCAAACTTTTTGACATTTTTTGATTATTAACCCGTAAATAACCTCTATGCATCCAGTAATGAACAAACGGTTTACCTGTAGCTGCCTCACTTTGGGCTATCTCATTTTCATGGTGAGGAAAGATTAAATCAATAGCACCCGTATGAATATCAAATGTGCTGCCTAAATATTTCATACTCATAGCCGAGCATTCTATATGCCAACCGGGACGACCTTTACCAAATAAGGATTGCCAATAATTATCGCCGTCATCTTTTTTCCATGCTTTCCATAAAACAAAATCTGATACGTCAGTCTTATCATATTCATCATTAGTTATTCTACCGCTTGCTCCTTGCTTTAAATTCACCTTTGCCAACTTAGAGAGTTTTCCATAATTACTAAAGGCAGAAATTTTATAATAAACAGAACCATCACTAGCCTTGTATGCAAATTTTTTATCAATCAAAATAGTTACTAGATTAATCATTTCTTCTATATGCTCGCTTGCTTTACATAAAATTTTTGGTCTTTTAATATTAAGTTTATCGAAATCTTTTAAAAGTTCGCTTGCAAAGAAAGAAGTATATTCCTTTAGTGATTTTGCCTTTTGTAGAGATGCTTTAATTGTTTTATCATCAATATCCGTTATATTCATTACATCAATGGTCTTATAACCTAAAAACCGCAAATATCTTTTTAATAAATCAGCAAATATATACGCACTAAGATTCCCTATATGTGCATAACCATAGACGGTGGGGCCACAGGAATAAATCTTAACCATTCCGCGTTTTATTGGTTTAAAAACTTCTTTCTTTCGAGTTAGAGTATTATATAGTTTAAGCATTTTTTTAAATATTAATAAGAAGTGCCAATCTTGGCATTTCTAAACTATCAAACTCTATCAAAAGAGATGCCTCTTGATAGAGTTTTTACTAAATTCTTCGGAAAAATTATTTCTTTTTTTTGTTCGAAACTTTAATTGCTCCTGTGCCAGACGAACCATCACCAGAACAAAGCAACCCCTTTGTTTTTTTAGTTATAACTTTTATCTTCACGATATTTAAGATTTATATTAGTAGTTAAATTTTATCGACCCGTTAAAATTATATCTTAAATAAGGATTCTGCCAAGCGCCTGTACAGTTAACATTCAATGGTGACATATTTTAATAGTTTTTCATTGGGTGTTAA
>JBBIQZ010000018.1:0-11977 GCA_037442065.1 bacterium
GGTTTAGTCTTGCTATTATTTGTCTTAATCATTTTTAGAATTTAACATAAGTTTTGATAGCAGTTGACTTAATCTTATTCTCCAGCCATTCGGAAAAAGACTCTGTTTTTACTAAAATTTGACGGATATGAACTTTATTATCTTTCTTTTCCTCGACTTTAAGAATGTGATAGCCATAAACAGTTTTAAAGACGTTTGATATTTCGCCCGGATTAAGTTTAAAGGCTTGATCTTCCCACTCCTTAACCATCTTTCCTTTTTCAACAAAACCTAAGTCACCACCATTTCCAGCCGAAACGTTATCTTCGCTATATTTTTTAGCCAAATCGGCAAAATTCGCCCCGCCTTTAAGTTGTTTTAAGATATCTTCTGCTTTTGTTTTTGCACTTTTATTTACTTCCTCGGAAGCTAAAATATTATCCTGGAGCTTTTGTTTAAAGATTTTTGGTTTGATTATCAATCTTTTATAGTCATCCTTCGTATAACCGTAATATTTTGAAATAGTGTCTTCGAACTTACTTTCTCCACCATTTGTCTTTACGATGCTGTCAAATTCCTTATTAATATCGGCTTCATTGACTTTTATATTTAGTTTACCAGCTTCTTCTTGGATAACTTCTTCTTCTATCATCTGATCTAAAATTCGTTTTTTTAGATCTTTAAGTTTTTTCTCGCCATCGTTTCCGGAAAAACTTATCTTTTGATAATCCTTTTCGTATTTTTCTTCAGCATTAATTCTTTTCTCGTAATCACTTTTGCTTATCGCCTTGCCATTTACTCTCGCTACCACATTAAAATTAGAAAAATAGAAAATGGCCACAACTGCAATCCCTAAAACAGCTAAGATAATGGCAGGTTTAATAAATGGGCTTTTAGATTTTGTTAGGACCTCGTCCCTAGGCATTTTTTCCTCATTTTTAATCTATGGTAATATTATAAAATTAATTTTAAAACCATGCAAGCGATTACTTTTGAAGGGTTTTTAATATTCTCTCCTGCCTTCTAGGGCGCGGATAAGCGTTACTTCGTCAGCATATTCTAAATCTCCGCCAACCGGAAGCCCTCGAGCAATACGCGTAATCTTAATATTCAAAGGTTTTATAAGTTTTTGAATATATGATGACGTGGATTCCCCTTCCAAAGATGGGTTAGTTGCCAAAATAATTTCTTTTATTTTGCCTTTTTTTATTCTTTCTATAAGTTTATCAATAGTTAAATCGTTAGCTGTTATTCCCTCAATTGGCGAGATAACTCCGCCTAAAACATGGTAGACTCCCTTAAATTGACCAGTCTTTTCCAAAGCTACAACGTCTAAAGGTTTTTCTACAACCGCAATAATTGCTTTGTCCCTTTCGGGGGCTAGGCATATTTCACAAGGGTCAGTTTCGGCAATATTTAAACATAAAGAGCAGGTTTTTAAATCTTTTTTTAAGTTACGAATTAAGTCCCCGAATTTATCTAATTCAGCATTTTGCCTTTTTAATAAATAAAAAGTAAACCTTTCGGCTGTTTTGGGGCCAACTCCAGGAAGGCGCGAAAATTCATCTATTAACTTTTTTATCGATTGAGGTAAAAATCTCATTTATTTAATCTTAGAATCTGTTGGATAAAAGCCAGCTTTTGGTGTGACTAAAGGATAAACAATCGAATTTTTTCCAATTAAGGTCCCTGGATTTAAAACTGCATTACATCCAATTTGGGTTTTATCTCCAATAATAGCTCCAAATTTTTTAATTCCAGTATCAATCAGTTTGCTATTAACTTTTATTTTAATATTCTCTTGATCTAATCTCAAGTTTGCCGTTCTTGAGCCAGCGCCCATATTTACATTATTACCTAAAATGCTGTCTCCTACGTAGTTAAAATGGGCCAAGGCAGTATTGTTTAAAATAATAGAATCTTTAACTTCTCCTCTTATAACGCAGTTTTTGCCGATAATTGTTTTTCCTCTTATGTAAGAAAAAGGCCTAATATGCGTGTTCTCGCCTATAAATGTTGGTCCGTAAATTACAGAATAAGGGTCGATTATTGCTCCCTTTTTTACGATAACAGTTCCGAAAAGCAAAGCCCCTCGAGAAACCTGACCTTCATTTTTAGGAGTTTGGTTTTGGATGTAATTTTCGATTTTTAAAAGAGCCTCCCAAGGAAAATCAAGTTCTTCAAAAAGTGAGGCAAAAGAAACATTTTGCAAATCAAAAAAAGTCCCTGGTTTTAGCATTAGATCCCCGGGATTCCTAAGTCGCCGCCCATTTCTCGCATTTTTGAAGCCGCTAAATGCTGAGCTTTCCCTAAAGCCTCATTAAAGGCTTCTTTTAAGCCTTTTTCTAGCTGAAAAGCGTTTTCCTCAGACAATAAAGAAGGATCTATTTTTATTTCTTGGGGTTTAAATTCTCCGGTCATAGTAATTTTTATCTTGCCGCCAAGTCTTTCGGCCTCTACTGTAATGTTTTTTATTTCTTGTTGAATCTTTCTTAGTTTATAGATTTGTTTCATTTTATCAAAAGCCATAAATTCTCCTTTTTAATAATTAAAAACCAATATTGAATTTCCTATTGTAGCTACCGGCTTTTTATCTTTAAGCCACTGGTATTGGTTTAAAGCTCGTGCTTGCTGGAAATAAGTTACACTTATTGCATAATAACCCTTTTCTGGATTTTTGTCCGCCTGCCAAGGAATAAATTTATTCCCTAAATAATAGGTTGGATCAGCGCCGCCAAAATAATCCACTCTTATCTTGTTTATGTAATGTTCGTCTACATAATTTGCCAATCTTTTCATATCCTGTCCCCAATCTATGTTTGAATCGGTAAGATAATACATTCCATTTTTGGGCCCGCCGGCAAGTTCATTAAAATAACTTAAATAAGAAGGATAAATTTTTACCGAAGATATAATATACCAGATTATTAAGAGAAAGAAAATTATAGAAAAAGCAGAATCAAAACTTATATGTTTAAAAGAAAAGTTTTTTATATTTTTAAAACTAACTTTAGCGGCCATGAAACTTACAAAAACATACAGTAAAGGGTAAATAGGTAAAAGGTAGCGCACGCCTAAATCTATTTTTGTGGTTAAAGCAAAATATGTAAAGATAAAGACCGGCACCAAAAGGATAACTTTCGCTTTATGGTCCTTGTTGTTTCTTCGTCCTATCCAAAAGATAATGCTGGAAGCGATAAAAATCATTGTCGGAATGGCAGTTTTTACGAAAAAGGCAACTATATAATAATACCACCAGCCGTTCGCAACCTGACCTAAAAGAAAAGCAGTATGTCCGCCAGTAGCATGCTGGGAGACCATTATAAATCCCAAAAGATAATGCTCTAAAGGTCTTAAAATTGATATGTTGGCCATCTTGTGAAGGATATTACTAGTTGAAACAGCATCTATCCCTTCGTCAATCGAGCGGTGGAAAATTTCAGCCGGCATATGTATTGTTTGAATAGCATAAACAAACCAAACAATAAACAGAGAAATTAAACCTATTAATAAGAAAGTAAAAAGATATCCCAAAAACCGCCTTACAAAATCAGAGTTATAAAAACGGGTAAACAGTAAGGTCCCCTTTTCGTACGGCCTTGGTCTAAAAATTAAATATAAGGCCACAATAGCGTAAGTTATAACAAGTATTGGCGCTGAAAATTTAGTTAAAAGCGCAACTGCTAAGGTTACAGCAACTAAAAGCAAACCTTTTTTGGATGGTTCGATTAAAAACTTCCACAAAAAATAAAGGTTAATAAAAACCGTAGCGGCGATACCTAAATCAGTAGTTATAAATCTTGAGTGAGCGATTATATTAGCATCAAAAGCATAAAGAATTAGGGCAAAAATTCCAGCCCTGGGGCCGTAGAGTTCAAAAGCCCAGCGAAAAACAAAGAAACCCAAAAGTAGTGAAAGTAAAACAACCGGAATTCTTCCTAAAAACAGCATCAAATCGGCATTATTACCTGATTTGTACAAAAATTCTTCTCCCTCAGACCACTGGTCATTTACTTGGCTTTGCCAATGTTGAGTCGGAAAGTTAGGTTTTAAAAACAACAAAGGAAAAGCCGCCAAGTCTTTTATTAAAGGCGGGTGTTCTGGATTTAATCTATAATCCCCCTTGGTTAAATAAGAGTAGCCGGCAGTAATATGAGGCATTTCGTCTCTAATGGCCGAATCTCCGGCCATCGAAGTAACCGAAACAAAAAACATAAATAAAAGAATAAAAAAAACTATAAGTCCGGTTGAGGTAGATTTAGGTTCTTCTTTTTTGTCCATAATTTTCCTTTCTTCTATTCTACAAAATAAACTTTAAAATTGGTAGATTTATTAGCGGTTGATACGTAAGATTCAATAACTTTACCTCTTTTCTCTAAAAGATTTTTAATACTTTCATCATCTTTTAGAGCTATAAAAAAGGTTTGTTTCGGGATGTTAAGACGTTCTATGTCCGGTGGATTTATAAAAATAACTTGGGACTTGCCATAGGTTAAAAACTTTATCGTTTGGGTCTGCACCGGAAAACCAGAAATCAAAACGCCGCCTTCGTTGGCGATTACATATTTATGAAAGGAGTCCGGAATTTTATTCAAGTAATTTGCTTCTTCTACATATTTTGTAGTGAACTGATCAATTACTTCTTGCCTCCCGACCCAAATAATAAAATAGAGAATAAAATCAGAGACCAAAACTAAAGCAACTAACCCAATTATCACATTTTTTGCCAGCTTAATATTTTTCTTCTTAGATAAATAATTAAATAAAGCATTAGCTCCAATTCCGGCAAAAATAAAAGCTGGTACCATCGACCCAATTGCCCGCAAAGAATGCGGCATCCCCTCTTCGGTTAATATGGCCGGAATTAACATAACTAAAAGCCAAGATCCAAGGAGCAAGGAAGTAAATTTTTCTGCCAAATCTCCTTTAAAAAATTTCTTAAGCGAGATAGCAATCCCAATTAAAAATAAAATACCGACGATAATATTTAAATCTGGCAGACCCGAAAGGTTATGCCGCCAATTTGGATCACCGTAAAAATTAAACATTCCTAAAGACAAAGAAGTTGTTTTTATTAAAGTCCCTAAAAAATTTCCATGATTAACCGCCGAATTAAAGATAGAAACTTGGCCAGTTCTAACTGCAGCATCTTTAGAATTAAATTCAAAACTTAAAATTGGAAAAACGATTATTAGCGAAATGGCGGCAAATAATATCAAATACTTAAAGTTTTTTCTAAATATTTCTCGTTCTTTAAAAAATGTATAAAAAAGCAGGATAAAAAGCAGCAAAGGAGCAATTTTAAAGCTTATGTAAGTATAAAAACCCAGACCGAAAAATATAGCGGCGAGGACATAATTTGTTGTTTTCTTTTTTTCTTTAGTAAATCCTTTGTGTAAAAAGTAAAGAGTAAAAACTAAAATAAAAGGGACCATTATCGCCCGAAATCCAATACGGGAAAAATTAACCGCCCAAAAAGAAGAAGCAGCAAACACGGAAGCAAATAAAGCAGTATTTTCGCCCAATAATTCGTTTGTTAAAAGATAAATTCCCCAAACTGTTAGAACGCCGATTATGGCGCCAACCAACCTAAGTTGCCACAAGCCTATCCCCAAAATCTTAAAAGATAAGGCGATAAAATTTATAAAAAGTCCTTCTCGGCCGTTATTCGCCGGATAAAAAATCTGATAGTTTAGAGTTTGGTTGGCATCTATGGCGTCGGTGCCATTAACGGCAACATCGGGATACAGGCCTGGCGGCACACTGCCTATTTGAAAGAAGCGAAAAAAAACAGCTACGATAATTATCAAAAAGATAAGATGCTGTTTTTTAAATTTAAAATTTTTAAAACGGTTCATCTATTTTTTGTAAGCGCCGGAAATTAGATACCATTTTATCTGAAAAATTTCAAGGATTGATTTTATAGAATCAGAAACTACGTTAACTTTGCTTTCCCCTACTTCGTGCCAAACTACCGGAATTTCTAAAACCTTATACCTGAAATTTCTAGCCAGTGCTAAAACTTCCGTATCAAAGCCGAAACCGGTAAGCTTTTGGACAGAAAAAATCCTTTTAGCCGAATCACTGGAAAAAAGCTTTAAGGGGCAGCGAGTGTCTTTATAATTTAATCCCAGAAGAAACCAGAAAAGAAAATTACCGCCTCTAGACATAATGGATCTTAAGATATTTCTTTTGCCGGCTTTGCCGCCCTTTACGTAACGAGAACCAATAATAATGTCGTACTTGTCCCTTTTTTCTAAAAGCTTGTCAATCTGTTCAAAAGGTGCGCCATTATCCGCATCAATAAAACAAATATATTTCCCTCTTGCGGCAAGCATGCCGATTCTTATAGCTATTCCTTTTCCATTTATTGATTTATGGCCTTTAACAATATGCAAATGTTCTAAAAGAGGCTTTTTAGAGTTTATAACTTCAATGGTTTTATCCGTACTGCCGGCATCAACTATAATTACTTCGGCCTTATAGCTTTTTGTTTTTAGATGTTTTGCTACGGCCTCTAAAGTTTGACCGATTCGATGCTCTTCGTTATGAGCGGGAATAATAACGGTTAAAAATACGTCCTCTTCCATTTATATTTCTCTTTCTTTAAAAACAAATTTTTTATAAGTTAAAAAATTCCAGATCATCGAAAATAAAATTGCTGTAACTTTGGCAAAGTTAAAAAAGACAAAATTATCAGAAAATATAAAATTAAGTTTTAAAGAGTGAACTATTTTAACCGCAAGCAAAGAAGGCAAAGTCCAAACTTGAGTTAAAAAAAGCAATGTCCCAGTATTTATAATTAATCCACCGAAGCTTAAGACAACAAATATAATAAATTGCCTAGAGATATTTTTATCCTTGTCTCTAAAAGTCCAGTTTTTATTCCAAACATAGCTGTTTATAATGGCGGCTGAAACAGAAATAATATTCGCAATAATCGCCTGAAGTCCAAAAAAGAACTTTAAAATATTAAAGATGCCTAAATCTACGCCGGTATTTATAACGCCGACTATCCCGAATTTGCCAACCTCTTTAGCAGTTGTTTTTTGAGTTTGACTCATAAGAATTTTTATTACTTTATAAAAGTATAACAAGTAAACGCTAAAACTGCAAAATTTTGTTTTTTAAAACGCTTCTTTAAGTTTTTTTTCTAGGTTTTTAAACTTCATTTGGTCGGGTTTGAAATATAATTCCACCTGCCCGATTGGTCCATTTCGGTGTTTTTTAATAAGGATATCAGCTATAAATTTTCGTTCGGTATCAGGCTTGTAATAATCTTCTCGATAGATAAACATTACAACGTCGGCGTCTTGCTCTATGGAGCCGGATTCCCGAAGGTCTGATAATTGAGGAATTTTATCCGGTCTTTGCTCTACAGCTCTGGATAATTGGGACAAAGCAATAACCGGAATATTTAGTTCTCTTGCCAAAGCCTTTAAAGAGCGGGAAATCTCAGAAATTTCTTGAACTCGACTGTCTGAATATCTACCTTCCATTAATTGAAGGTAATCAACCATTATAAGTCCTAGACCGTGTTCGGCTTGAAGACGCCTGGCTTTGGTTCTAATCTCCATAACATTAGCCGATGCCGAGTCGTCGATAAACAAGGGGGCCTCTGATAAAACGCCCATCGCATGACCTATTTTAGGAAAATCTTCATCAGAAAGATTGCCGGTTCTAAGTTTCCAAGAATCAACCCCGGCCTCGGAACACAAAAGCCGGTCAACAAGCTGCTCTTTAGACATTTCTAAGCTAAAAATACCAACCGGCGTTTCTTCTTTAGTTGCCACATTGGCGGCTATGTTTAATCCTAAAGAAGTTTTTCCCATTGAGGGTCTGCCGGCCAAAATAATAAGGTCAGAGTTTTGAAGTCCGGCTAAAATATTATCTAATTCACTAAAATGAGTTGGAATTCCTCTTAGCTTGCCTTTTTCTTTATGAAGCTCATCAATACGATCGAATGATTCCGATAAAATACTTTTTATTGGGATAAAATTTTGCCTAAAATGCTTTTGAGAAACGCTAAATAATTTTTGCTCGGCTTCGTCTAAAACAATATCTATGTCTTTCTTTTCGGCAAAGCCAAGATTTGTAATATCCATACTGGTATTTATTAACCTTCTCAAAGTTGCTTTGCCGGCGACAATCTTTCCGTAATGAGTGACATGAGCAGCCGAAGGAACACTATTTACCAAGCTCGTTAAGTAAGTATTGCCGCCAATTTCTTCTAAAATTTTTTGTTCTTTTAGCTTTGACGCAAGAGTTACTAGATCAATGGGCGTTCGTTGCTCAAAAAGTGTTAGCATTGTTTCGTAAATTTTGGCATTGGCATCCAAATAAAAATCGTCGGGATTTAAAAAATCGGCCACTTTTATAATAGCGTCTTTGTCTAAAAGCAAAGAGCCTAAAAGTGAGCTTTCGGCCTCGGTATCTTGAGGAGGAATTTTCTCCATACCATCTTGAAATTTTTGTATATTGTCTTTTTTCATTCTATTATTTCCCCACCTAAAATATCGGCCGCATCTTCAATTACCGATTTCTCTTTTGCTTTTTTAGGATTTACAAAACAACGAATAGGAATAAATTTTCCGGTTACTTTTTTAATTACATCTTCTACAATTCTTTTATTGGTTAAACTTTGAATTTTATCTTTGTGAAATGAAAAATCAAACCCTAAGAGCAAAGTGTTATTTTCAATCCTTTCTGGCTTGGCGGTTTTTAGGCAAACAGATAAGGAATGATTATAAGATTTTAACTCTTCTACAATTTTTTGCCAATTATTTTTTACACTTGAAAGAATATCGGAGTTTTCTTTAGAAAGCCTTATTTCTTTTGGAGAGCCCCCTGTTTCCCGTTTTTCTGGTTCTAAAACTTTGGCAGCTGGCTCTTCTTTTTCTGGTTTAGTCTCCAGTTCTGGCTTTTTCTCTTCTTCTCCAATTTCCAAGATTGCTAATTCTAACGGAAGCTGCAAAGGAGTAGAAAATTTAGTTTTTTGTTTAGCATCACTTAAAATTTCAATTGATTTTGCAAGTTTAGAAACTTCAGCTTTTAAAGCTAGTTCCTTTAAGTCTTTAAGCTCGTTTTCTTCGTAATTTAAAAAAGTTTCCAAGCCACCTATTTTTAAAAATAATAAATCCCTTGTTTTTTCTATTAAGGTATCAATTAACAAATTTATATCTATTCCTTCTTCTAAAACTTCGTTTATAATTCTAAAAGATTCCCCAGTTTCGCCCAAAACCATTTTTTTAAGCAAATCTTTAACGATTTTTATGTTGGCAAGCCCTAAAATACTTTCTACCAGCTCGCTTTCTACGGTCTTGTTGCCAAAAGAAGAAACTTGGTCTAAGATGTTTACCGCATCACGCATTGCACCCTCGGAGTAAGAGGCTATCACCCTTAAAGTTTCTTTAGAAGCTTTGATCTTTTCTTCTTTTACGATTTTTTCTAACTCTTCAATAATTTGTGAGAGAGAAAGCTTGGAAAAGTTAAATCTTTGACAACGCGATAAAACAGTTGCTGGAATTTTAGAGACCTCGGTTGTAGCTAAAATAAATATTGCGTGAGCTGGCGGTTCTTCTAAAGTTTTTAAAAGCGCATTAAAAGCCTCTTTAGTAAGCATATGGACTTCGTCAATAATAAAAACTTTAAACTTACTTGAATGAGGAGTAAATTTTATTTTTTCGCGCAACTCCCTTATTTCATCAATGCCTCGATTGGAGGCGCCGTCTATTTCAATTAAATCTAAAGATTTGCCCTCGGTTATTTCTTTACAAGTTGAACAGTTGTTGCAAGGCTCGCCATTTTTTGGCTTTAGACAATTTACTGCTTTAGCCAAGATTCTGGCGATAGTTGTTTTGCCTACGCCTCTTGGGCCGGTAAATAAATAAGCATGAGCGATTCGGTTGCTTAAAAGGGCATTAATAAGTGTTGTTTTTATATGATTTTGCCCCACAACCTCTTCGAAATTCTGCGGCCGCCACTTTCTGTATAGAGATAAAGACATTTAGTTTCGCCTCCTATACTTGGATTATAATAAAAAAACAGCCTGCTTTAAAGGATTAAAATCAAGCTATTTATCCCCAAAATATCAACAAGCAATATTTTGGTTTATTTTTCTGGTTTTACCCCGTTAGAAACCACTCTGCCAAAGGCGCAGCTTCGGCCGCCTCTAAACGATCTACTTCTAACGGGGTTTTACGATTATATTTTCTATCGCTCCCCATTCCGAGTCTTCTTTTTCGGGAACCAAAAGTGTTATTTCATCTTTAGGCTTAGCTTTAAAATAAGTAACCGAAGCAGTTAAAACATTAAAGGGTTTGCCG
The DNA here is from genome assembly GCA_037442065.1 of bacterium. GTDB lineage: Bacteria > Patescibacteriota > CPR2_A > CG2-30-33-46 > CG2-30-33-46 > JBBIQZ01. The sequence continues at coordinate 10,305 of JBBIQZ010000018.1, forward strand.
TTAGCTAAAACCTTAAAATTACCCTCATCTTCAATTAAGGTTCCAACGATCCGTTTTCTTTCTATTAATTCAATTTGTTTAAAAATAAAAGAGCCGTCATCTAGGATAGTAAGTTTAAGCTTATCGCCGGGAATTAGCTTTGATTTTGAGGCGTAATTGGGTTGAACCGGATATTTATGGCCGTCCGGACAGATCATATTTTGGCCATCAAAAATACCCTCAACAACTTTTCCTTGAGGGTCTATGTTAAGATTTTTTGCTTTTTCCTTAAGGTTTTTTTGTGTTGATTTTGATTTTGTTCCGCCCAGTTCAGCTACAATTTGTTTGGCGGATAGAATGCTGTTTTCGGCGCTTTCTATAATCTGTTTTAAAAGCGCAAGCTTTTTTAAATCTGCCATTTGTTCTTACCTCGAGGTCTCGAAATATCTATCTCTTTGTCGAGGCCGAGACCCCTTAGTTAAATTTTTTAAGTGAGGAGTTGTTCTTTATTTTTTTATTAATTTTTGTTTTCGCTTGCCAGCCTATCAAAATTAATAGGTTTTGTCAATGTTTCCCCTACAAAAACTTGGATCTAAAATACCCTCTGGATTTTCTTTAAAATCTTTTGAACTGATCAAATTAGCTAAACTTCTTTATAAAAGTCTTTGCAAAGCTCAAAAACTTCCCTTTTTCTATCGCTTTTCTGGAATTTATCATTAGCTGGTTTACAAAATATAAATTATGGAGCGTGGTTAGCCTAATTCCTAAAACTTCTTTTTCTTTTAAAAGATGACGGATATAAGCACGAGAATAATTTTTGCAAGCCGGGCAAGTGCATTCATCAATAGGTTTAGAGTCGCTTTTGAATTTAGCCAATGTTAAGTCTATTCGCCCTCTTAAAGTCCAGCAAGCGCCGTTTCTAGCCATTCTGGTGGGCGTAACGCAATCAAACATATCAACTCCCTGTTCTATTGCAAATAACAAGTCTTCCGGCTCTCCTACGCCCATTAAATAGCGGGGTTTATTTTCTGGAATTAAAGGCAGAGTTGCTTCCAAAGCTTTTCTTTGTTTTAATTTTGACTCTCCGGCATTTGCCACTCCTCCGATAGAGAACCCGTCTACGGGAAAGTTGGACAAAAAATCAAACGATTCTTTCCTTAAATCTTTATGTGTTCCACCCTGAATAATAGCAAACAAAGCCTGGTTTTCATTGGATTTCCTCTTAAAATGATTCCAAGCGCTTTTAAACCATTCATTTGTTAATTGAACGGCTCTTTTAATTTCTTTTTTGGAGGCATTTGCTGAAGGACAATAATCTAAAGGCATCATAATATTCGAGCCTAAAGCCATTTGAATATCAATAACTTTTTCAGGCGTAAAAAAATGCTTTGAGCCGTCTAAGTGTGATCTAAACTCTACTCCATCCCTTTTTATTTTTACCAAACTTTTTTTAGTTTTAGAGCCTTCACCTAAGCTAAAAACTTGATATCCGCCCGAATCGGTTAAAATAGCCTTTTTCCAGTTCATAAATTTATGCAAACCGCCTAGTTTTTTGATAATTCTTATTCCCGGCCGCAAATATAAATGATAAGCATTAGCTAAAATAAGCTCAAAATCTAATTCTTCCAATTCTTCAGATGAAGCGGTTTTTACAGAAGCTGAAGTTCCGCAAGGCATAAAAACCGGTGTTTCTA
>JBBIQZ010000019.1:0-11923 GCA_037442065.1 bacterium
CACGAAAATCACCATCCTTTGATGTATGTTGTCAAAAAGCGTGCAATGCTTAAGTATAGCAAGCAAAAATTAAAAAAGTCAAATTAATGTACAATTAAACCATTGCCAAGGATTTAGCCCTAAACAAACAAATCATTTTTAGAAAATCCTAAATTGATTCCTGCTTAAAAATTGATTATATTTTTGGTATGAAAAAATATGTCCACAAAAGAGGTCCGCACGGCCAAGGATTATTTATTCTAAAAGGAAAAGGTTTTGGCAAAAATCAAGCCTTAGGCCATTACGGTTATCGGCCAAAAATATGGAAAGAGTATGATCCTTTTTTATGCCCAAAGTGCGGAAAAAGGTTTATCTCGGTAAAAGAAGAAATTGAAGCTTTAGAAGAAGAAAAAAAGGATTTAGAGCAAGATTTGCGCTCGGTTAATAAATTATTAAAAGAATTAAGTAAAAAGAAAGAAAAATAGTTAATTTGGTAGCAGGGGAGGGGGTCGAACCCTCGACCTCGGGCTTATGAGTCCCGCGCTCTAACCAACTGAGCTACCCTGCCTTAATTACAATAAAAGAAGCCGAAGCTTCTTTTATTATGGAAAATATTAATTGAAATATCAATAAATTTGGTTGCGGGGGTGGGATTCGAACCCACGACCTCCGGGTTATGAGCCCGACGAGCTGCCACTGCTCTACCCCGCGGCAATCTAAATAACTTTTATATATTAGTTGAATTTTATAGAAAATTCAACCCTTATTTCGCCTCAAAGAAAAAATTCCACCATTTTTGGTAATTCGGTATTTTTTCTGTTTCTTCTGTGCTCTTATTATTTATTGCAAATTGCTCTTCGTTTTTTTCATTTTGAGGGAACACCAAAACTTTTTCACCTGGCTTAACTAAACCAAGCTTTTCCCTAGCTTCTTTTTCTTTAAAAGTTTCGGTTTGAAAATAAGCAATTAAATCAGAAAGTTTTTGGTTCTCATTCTCGATATTGGCAATTTCACTCTCTAAACTTTTAATTTGCTGATTTACTTTGTAATTTTGCCAAACCATTTTTCCAAGAACAAAAAAACTATAACCTACTAAAAGAAGGCCTAAAATTAAAAACCAACGAGATCTTAAAAAATCTGGCGAAGGGATTTTCATTCTGTCTCAAATCTAACACCTTAAGATAGGGAAATCAAATAAAGATTCTGGGCGGCCGCGCTTGGCGCGGCCGCCCCTCTATCCTCAAATTTTATTCTCTAATTCCCGGCAGTTTAGGGAATTTAAAATTTCCGAGCTTTCCCTTTTTTGTGTTGTAAACATAGTAGCCGGAAGTTCCTAAAATCAAAAGTAAAATTGAGATTAAAAATAGGTTATTGTTCTTTTTGTCGGTATTTTTTGTTTCCTCTTTTGGAGGTTCGGTTTTCTGCTCGTCTTGAGGATTGGCAGCCTTTGCCGATTCCACTATACCTTGGTTCCCTAGAGAGGCGGAAGTATTAGTATTTGTTTGAGCCAAAACTTGCGGAGTTTGCTCTTCTACTTCATTAGAGACAACACTTCCGTTCCCAGCTTTATCGTAAGCTTTAACCTCAAAGTAATAAGCTGTATTTGGCGAAAGACCGGAAAGAGTATAAGTAGTGTTGTTTCCGACATCTCTTGAGCTTGTATATTTTCCTTTTTCTGTCCCCCAGTATAAATGATATCCGCCAATACCCGAGCCTGTATCTGTACTCCCTGTCCAGCTTAAAGTTACTGAATTGGGATCTTTAGCTGTAACTTGCAAATTAGTCGGGGCAGTTGGAGCAGTGGTATCAATAGTTAAGCTCTCTTTGATAGTTTCTTCATCATCTGATTTGTTTCCTGCTTTGTCTATTGCGGTTGCTATTACTTTATAAACACCATCACCTAGACCTGTAATTGAACTAGCAGCACTTAATTCAGTAAATTGGTCTGTTCCTTGAGTAGAATAAGAACCATTAACACAATTTGCTTCTTTCGTGTAGGTTTTACTTCCTTCTGTGGTCTGTGTTTTAAATTCCACATCAACCTTTGAAACATCTTCATCTGAAGGACAATTCCCCGTAACTGTTGGATTATTGTTATTTGTCAAATTTCCGTTAAATTCTACAAAAGCACTTCCTGTTGTTGCTCCTGGTTTTGTTAAATCGATTCCTAATTCATCTAAAGTAGTGTCGCTACCTACATTTCCTGCTAAATCTGTGGCTTGAGCTTGAACATCGTAGACGCCGGCATCTAGAGGATCAGTAATATTTACGGTCCAAGTCTCTCCATTGTTTGTTGCAGAATATGTATTAATACCAATAGTTATTTCGACAGAAGCAGTTGAATCATTAATTGCTCCTGTTAAGGTCGGGTTTTGGTCATTCGTTATTAAAGAATCCACAGAAACAACCGGCGCAGTTAAATCAATCTCAAGTACACCGGTAGCAATACCAATATTGCCACCTTCGTCAGTAGCAGTAACTTGAAGGTTATGGGAGCCCCCAGTTAAAGAAGGAGTTATTTCTATATCCCAAGCTCCATCACCCTTATTTGCGTTACCGTAATCAGTTCCATCAATATTTACACCAATTACTGCATTTGAATCATCTATTGTACCAGTTATTACTGGGGTTGTATCGTTAGTGTTCAATTTATCTTGATCAATGGTTACAACCGGCGCCGGCCAGTATGAATTTTGGGGGTCAGAAGTTTCTTTTAAGGAAAAATCTAGAGCATTATTATCAGTATCAACGCCGTTTGCTCTTTCAATAGACTGATTAGCACTCGGTGCTGGGGCTGATGAGCCGCCTTCGGCTGAATCTGCTGTCCCATAACCAACTAAATCAACTTGATTAGACCCAGCATCTAGTAATTTTACATGGCCGCCATCATCGGCCAAAGTTGCACTCCATGAAACATCGGGCGTCGCTTCGATATCACCAGAACCGGCTAAATAATAACCCTGAGAAGCTATTGAACCGCTTAATGTTGCCCTAGTAGTCCAACTTGAGCCTGTTGCTGATTTGTACTTTAAAACCCAGCCTGTGATATCTATTGAACCGGCGGTTGGATTATATAATTCAACAAATTCATCGCTTGCGGCCGCACCTTTAACCTGGATTTCATTTATCACAACATTACTGCCATCCGTAGCGGCTTTTGCTTGAGGAATTAATTCTGCCACAAAAGAACTGTTTACTAAAAAAACCGAAATAGCCAAATAGGCTAAGGGTTTTTTAATCCTTTTAAATTTAAATAACTTTTTCAATTTGTTCACCTCCTATGTACTTTCTCCGTCCGAACTTCGGAAAATCAATCTCTTTGCCGAAGCCGAGCCCCTTACTTAAATTTTTTAAGTGAGGGACAAATTTCTTCTTTAAAATAAAATCAATCACCTTTCCAACATTAAGCAACACAAAAATTCCGTCTATATGTTGTGAAGATGATTGACTTTATCTTTTACCCCATAGCCTTAAAAGGCCATAGGCGAAGAAGTAATATCTTCTTGCTATTTAATTTTAAATCCCCCTAATTAACTCCTTGCCTCACAACAAAGAGCTAAGTTATTCTAAATATAAAAAACTGAAAAATTTTGTCAAGAAGGTTTTTTTGCCTTGAAGAAAAGATTTTTAAATGTTAAGATTTTAACAATATCAATTGAGGGAAAATGGAAAAAACTTTTGTTTTTATTAAACCTGACGGGGTAGAAAAAAACTTAATCGGCGAGATCATAAAAAGATACGAAAAGGCCGGCCTTAAGATTACAGCTTTAGAAATGACAACCGCCAGCCCGGAAATTATCGAAAAGCATTATCCTTTAGAAGAAGAGTATTTAAGATCAATTGGTGAAAAAGCTCGGGGAGCCGGCGAAAAAGTAGACGACCCGGCAGAATACGGCCGAAAAATTGTTTTAAACTTAAGAAATTATGTTACCCGGGGGCCGATTGTAAAAATGATTTTGGAAGGTGAGGATGCCGTTGCCCTTGTTAGGCAAGTTACCGGTTTTACCGACCCTACAATAGCCGATAAAGGAACAATAAGAGGCGACTTGGGAAATGATTCTATTGCCAAAGCAAACGCCGAAGGCCGAGCAACGGAAAATTTAATCCATGCCTCCGGCTCTAAAGAAGAAGCTCAAAAAGAAATCGCTTTATGGTTTAACTCTAAATAAGCGGGTGACTTTCTTCGCCTATATTCGTCCCTTCAACATAGTAAATGGCGTAATGAGGACAGTAGCTTTTGCAAACTCCGCAGCCGTTGCAAAGCATATGGTCTATCCAAAAATGGTCTCCCATGTTTTTAATAGCCCCGTGAGGACAGGCTGAAGTGCATTTTCCGCATCGGTCGCAAGAACTTTGATTAATTTGATAATTGGCCATAATTTATCTTTTTATCATTTATATTGTACTATTTAGAAGAGTTTTTAACAATTCCGATAGATAAAGATATAATTAGAATGAAATAATTTTTCAATTTTTAATTTTCAATTTTTAATCAATTCCTAAATGATTTAATTTTTAAACATTTGAAAATTAATTAATTGGTAATTTATTAGAAATTAGAAATTGAGAATTAGAAATTTTATAGTATGCCCCCATAGTTCAACGGATAGAACAAGGGACTCCTAAGCCCTAGATGATCGTTCGATTCGATCTGGGGGCACCATTTGGAAAGTGACGAGATAACGCCTTTATTTTTTAACAAATAATGAGCACCAACATTCGCCATTTTCGGCCCAAGTTTTTTGCATTTTAAAATCGCAGGGACAAATTAATTTTAAGTTTTCCTCCCTATCGCCGGTTGTAAGCCGGCAAGGACAAAACTTTAAACCGTGCTTTTCTTCATTATAAACTAAACCGGCAATAAGCCTCTCTACTTTTTCTTTATCGGGATTTAAAATAAAAGATTTATCCTCTTGATAAGAAACAAAATCATCTAAAAAATTTTTAATTTCTATTCTTCGTTTATCCATTGCTTAAGTTTTTCGGTTGGCATTTCGCCGCAAATTGCTCGTTTTTTATCTTCATCAAAAAAGGCCGGTACCCCTAAATCACCTCCACAGGCGTTGGCGATAATATCTTGATGGGCTCTCATTTTTTCGGCATTTTCCTCATTGTGCCAAACCTCACGCTTTTCTATTTCAATATCATTCTCTTTGTTAAGTTCATCAACCGGCCCCGTCATTGCATGGCAATGAGGACATTCTTGGCCATAAAACATAATTATTTTTTTCATATTACCTCCAAAATTTTTTTAAATTCGCTTAAACTTACTTGAATATAAGCGTCTTTTTCAAAACAAGTTGGGCAGACTTTGGGAGGATTTTTCGAAATATGCAGATCATTACAAACCGTACAGCGCCATAATAACTGGCCAGGAACTAAATTAAAGAGGATTTTATCCAAATCTTTTTTACAAGCCAAATTAAAATTCTCTGGCGCATTAAAGCCAATATGAATTTCTTGGCTTTTATTTTTAAAAATTAATTTTTTCATAAAATTATCTTTGCTTTTATCTTTTCTTTAGCAATATTAGTCGTTTCATATACTGTTGGCCGCATAAAACTTACTAACAAGGTTCCAAAACCAGCTATTAATAATCCTAAAATTAAAATTGCTTTTATCGGAAGATAAAAAGCCAAACCCATCAAAATTAAGAAGAATAGAGTTCTGGAGAGATCAATGGTTTCCTCCATTAAAACAATATACTCCAACCTTGATTCCTCATCGGCATGAATATAAAATTCAGAGATAAAGGGTAATCTAATAAAAGGTAAAATAATAGCATTTATAATATTAAAAACTAGGACTTGAAAAGTGGTTTGAGTAAAGATTTTAATAAACCAAACGATGCTGTTTATCACCCCGCCCCTTTTTAGAACTTGGTGCCGGTCTTTCTGGTCACTATATTTACCAATTAAAAAGGTGGCAATTACCATGACCAGCAAGGTTAGGGATTGCACTGCCCCAACATTTTCGTAAGTTTCTAGAATAAAAAAGATAAAAAATGGCCAAATATAACCCCCAACAGCATCATCAATTCCCAGTCCCGCATAACTTAAAAGATCAGGCAATATCTTTTTAAGATTTATTTTTTTCATATCTAAAGAACGGGGAATATGAGGCTTTGAAGTTTTAAATAAAGGAAAAGTCGCTAATACTAGAACAAAAATTGCTAAAAGAAATGAAAAACTTATGTTCCATCTATAAGCTATGTAGCCGCCAATGAAGGGAGCGATCGCTCCGCAAAGAGCCGTTAAAATTTCTGCTTTGGAGATTTCAGTTGAACAAACCTTATTATGTTTTACTTTGGAAAAATCAGTATGATAACTTATCCAAAACAAAGCATTGGCCAAACCGGAGATAAAAGCTAAAAAGATAAGACTCCAATTATAAATTGGCAGAGTGGAAAACATCCATAAATAAAGAAGGAAAAGAGGAAAACTTAAAGCAATCCCATGCTTGGGCCCAATTTTGGCAGAAAGCCGGGCCGTAAGTCTTTCTGCTAGTACCTTGAAGCCATAAACCAAGGCAAAGAAAAGAAAAATTTCCACAAAAGTATAGCCCAGCTTATAAAGATAAACCGGAATAAAAACATCAATAAAAGAAATAGCTAAAACCCGAAGACTGGCCACCCAATAAATTTCGTTAAGTTCGCTAAATTTTATCCTATCAACAAGATGTTTATGCTCTCGCATTTGGTTAGTATATTCTTGTTAAAAATAATGGTAAAATTAACCCTAGAATAACTATGATTACAATTATTAAAAGAATGGTTTTTTCTAATTTTTTAAAAAATTTTTTATTTTGAAAATTCCTCATAGACTCATCATAACAAATAAGCTTTTAAAGAGAAAATGTTTAACAACTATCTAAAAAATCTAATTTCTTTAAAAGAGGAAGAAGAAATAGAAACCGTTGTTCGGCACCATTGGTTTACTTTTTTGCCGTCTTTAATAAAAATAATCATTCTGCCTTTGGCTTTGTTGGTTTTTATTTATATTTTTGGCTTTATAAGTTTTTTTAGGCTTTTTGACTCATTAATTTTTACTTACATTGCTTTAATAATTTTTTTGATCTGGGTAACTTTTAGTTTTCGCCTTTGGTTTATATGGTATTTTGATGTCGGCATTCTAACTAATAAAAGGATTATAGTTATTAACCAAAAGAGGATTTTCGAGAAATCTGTTTCTGAAGGAGATTTGGATAAAATTCAAGATGTTACCATAAATATTAGCGGCCCAGCACCAACTTTGTTAGGTTACGGTTCTATAATTGCCCAAACTGCCGGAGAAATGCCTAATTTAATAATAAATGACGTACCTCGGCCAGCCAAAATTCAACAAAAAATTCTTCACTTAAAAAATACAAAGGAAGAACATTAGTTTATCCACTTTTTTAAAAGTTGCACTAATTTAAAAAATCATTATAATGCCTTATATATTTACTAAGGAGAAAAATGGTTAAAACAGATAAAAAATTAAATGAGCATGTAACTGACCTGCGCACCAATACCAGCCAGGGAAAAGAAAAATCGCAAAATAACCCCCCAAAAAGCTTTCCTTTAAATCTAAAAATAATAATTTTGGGAATAGTTTTGACGTTTTTAGTTATAAACGGCGTTTTTGCTTACGGTATTTACGGCCTTGGTTGGAATGGAAAGGTGACTAAACTTTTTGTAAATGTAATGCCTTACCCGGCCGCTTTAGTTGGCGGAAATTTTGTAAAAGTAGGTGACTATTTCCATAACTTAGATTCCTACAAAAATTATTACCAAGTTGCCCAAAAGACCGATTTTAAAACTGAAGAAGGACAAAAAATATTCAAAACTTTAAAAGACGACATCTTAAACCAACTAATTGAAGAAAAAATAATCAAAAAAGAAGCAGCTAAGATGAACATAAAAGTTAATAAAACCGAGGTGGACGAGGAATACAAAAAATTAGTTGATGCCAACGGCGAAGACACTTTAAAAAATCAAATAAAAAACTATTACAACTGGGATGTGTCGGAATTTAAGCAAAAAATCGCCTCAATGCTTCTCCGAAAAAAATTAGAAGATAAGGTAAAGCAAGACGATAACTTAAATAAAGATAAAAAAGCCAAAGCCGAAGAAATTTTAAAAAGAATAAAAAACGGCGAAGACTTTGCCACCGTCGCTAAAGAATCAAGCGAAGATCCTTCGGGCGCCAATGGCGGCAGCCTGGGAACAATTTCAAAAGGCCAGCTAACCCCCGAATTAGACGATAAAGCTTTTTCACTAAATCCCGGCGAAACAAGTGATGTGATTAAAACAATTTACGGCTATCACATTATTAAAGTAACCGATAAAAAAGACGACGAAGTTTCTTTAAGCCAAATCCTTATAAAAAATATCAATTTTGACGATTGGCTAAAACAAAAAGAAGCCGAATATAAAGTTAAAAAACTCTTAAATTTAGACAAAATTAAAAGCTAAACTAGTTCGTTGAGCGGAAATTTTATTTGTATTATAATTAATAAATACAAAATTAGTTTTATTTGGGGGCGTAGCTCAGTTGGTTAGAGCGTCTGCCTGTCACGCAGAAGGTCGCCGGTTCAAGTCCGGTCGTCCCCGCCACTACTTTTATCTTAAGAAGAAAAATAAACAAAACGGCCTAGTGGCCGTTTTAAAAACTACCTTCTATTTAAATTTAAGTTATTTTTTTCTCTAAAACCATTTCATTAACTAAAACTGATAAAACAACAGCGACCGGAACTGCCAAAATTATCCCCAAAATTCCAAAAATTTTAGCCCCGATTAAAATGGACAAAACTACTACTACCGGCGAGAGACCGGTTGTTTTTTCCATAACTTTAGGAACAAGAATGTGGTTTTCGGCTTGCTGAACCACTATATATAAAATCGCTACTACTAAACCTAAAATGGGAGCCTGAACAAAACCAATAATTATTGCTGGAATCGCCGAAACCAAGGGCCCGATAAGCGGCACAATTTCCAAAAATCCGGCAATAACCGCCAAGGTTAAGGCGTATTTTATTCCTAAAATCTCTAAACCGATAAAGCTTAAAGTACCTACAGCAAACATTAACAATGCTTCGCCTCTGGCCCAGTCACCTATTTTCTTTTGAATTTTTTCTATCACTTTATGAAACTTTTCGTCATAAATTTTAGGAGAAATGGATTTAAAAAATGCTTTTATTTCCCCTTCGGCAACCGACATATAAAAAACTAAAACCAAAATAACTAAAAAAGTTACAAAACCCCCAAAAATCCTAAAAGTAGCAAATATAGCGCCGACGGCCCAACCTGCTAAATTATCAGAAATATTTCTTAATGATTCTTGAATTTTAAAAGCGATTTGTTCGTGTTGGGGAATGCGGCCAAAAACTTCGTTTACTTTATTTATAAATTGAGGAACATCCCTAGAAACTTCTTTTACTTGCAACGATACCTGCGGCACAATTAAAGAAATTAAAAGCCCGATAAAACTAAAAAGAATAATATAAATAGCCAAAACCGAAACGCTCTTGGGAATTTTTAGTTTGTTTAACCTTTCTATTAAAGGAATCATTGCCGCAACGATAATTATAGAAACCAAAAATATCGCCACGATATCCCTAATTATGTAGATAAATATAAAAGAGAAAAAAACAAGAAAAAATTTAATTATGGTTTTTAAAGAAATATCAACCGTTAATTTCTCTTTAAAGTTTTCGTTCATGCTATGCCGATTCTTTTTAAGATTACTCTAGTTAGATAATACAGGATTATTCCCAAAAAAATCGTTAGGGAAAATACAAGCCTTTTTTGCTTTGTGATTTCAGGAATTAAATCGGTGGCTGAAAGATATAAAAAAGTACCGGCAGATAAGGCTAAAAGTGAAGGGGCATAAATGCTGTATATGGCAGCCCAAAAACTTCCGGCTAAAGTTGAAAAACTGATTATTAAAGAGGCGGCAAAAGCCCCGGCTTTTTCCCTGCCGGAAGCCAGCATAACCGAGACAATAGTAAACCCGTCAGCCATTTTATGTAAAATCACCGCCAAAAATATCGTAATCCCTAAAAAGAAATTAATAGTTAGGCCGGCCGAAACAGCCACTCCGTCTAAAAAGGTATGAATTGTTAAAGCCAAAAGGACGGACCAGGCGGTTGATTTTTGAATTTCATCTTTATGAGTTTCTTCGCCAAAATGAAAATGAGAAGATAAAACATGTTCAAAAATATGGATAATAAAAAACCCTAAAATTATATAAAAAACTCCGTGAGGAGCAGTTTTTAGGGTTTCGGGAATCATATCAAAAAGGCTGGCGGCCAAAATAAAACCGGCGCCTAAAGCAATAAAATAAAACAAAAAGTCTTTAGTAATCTTTTTTCTTTTTAAAACAATCAGCGAGCCAATTAAGCTGGCGACAGCAGAAACAAATCCAAAAATAATCGAAAGAGTAATTCTATTCATTAAAGTCGTTAATTATCGAAGAATAATTAGTTAAGATATTTAAAAGGAAACGATCTTTGCATTTTTTTCGGTAAGAAAATTCTTGGTTGGTTAAAACGGTATAATTTATTTCTCTGGAAACATCCTTTTCTAAGTCTTTAACAAACTTTGAAAGCTTATTTTTAGAAACAGTTCCAACAAGCAAAAGGTCTACTTTTGTATTTTCGTTTCCTGTAAAGGCGCCCGACAAACAGGCAAAACTAACTTCTCCAAGTTTTTTAACGACTTCTGAAAGCTTATCATCCGATTTGGCGGTTTTTTCAACCATCCCTAAAAGATCATTAAAAAAAATAAAGTTTTTGTTAACCGAGTAAAATATTTTGCGGCCCTCTACTTTCTTTTTCAAAAGTCCTAAGTTTTGCAAAATTCTTAGCTCCCGCCTTACGGAATTTATTCGGGTATTAAGCCTTCTGGTAATTTCGCGAACAAAAAAAGAGCGCTCAGGATTTAAGAGTAAAAGAGATAAAAGTTTAACTCTAGTTTTTGAACCAAAAAGTTGTTCTAACTTTTTCATGCCTTAAATAATAGCAAAAAATCGTCAAAAGTCAAAAGTTATTTTTGCTCCGGCTTTGAATCTTGAGGCTCTTCTTTTGTTTCTTCTGCAGCTTCTTCTGTTTCTTCACCTTCTTCTTCTTTCTTTTCTACTTCTTCAACTTTTTCTACATCTTCCACAACTTCTTCTTCTAGTTCTTTTAATTCTTCTTCAGACCTTGGAGGAAAAACTTTGGCCACAACTTCCTGGGGTTCGTCTAAAACCTTAACATTGGCCGGAACTTTTAAATCGGAAACATAAATAGTATCGTCAAAAGTCTTTATAACCGAAACGTCTACCTCAATTTCGTGAGGAATGTCCACTGGCAAAGATTCTACTTCAATATTATCTTTTTCTTTGCCCAAAACACCTTCCAACTCTCTTATTGCCGGCGATAATTCTTCGCCAACAAACTTAAGCGGGACTTCGGCCTTAACTTTTTCGGTTAACTTTACTTGGTGAAAATCTATATGAATCGGCTCTCCGGTTAAAGGATCAATTTGATGATCGGAAATTAAAACTTTTTTTGCTTCTTTGTCGTCAATTTTTAAATTGATTAAAGTGTTTTCGCCGACCTCTTTAAAAACTTTTTTAAATTGTTTTTTATCAACTGCTACGGACTCGGAAGAAACGTCTTTGCCATAAACAACAGCCGGCACAAACCCTTGTCTTCGCAAGGCATTTACTTTTTTGCCGGAAATTTCTCGGTTTTTAGCTTGTAAGGTTAAAGTTTCCATAATTACAAATTATTACGAATAGTGAGGGATCTTGCGAATGCAATACGAATATTAAATCCCTGATAACTCGTATCGCTTATTGTATTAAAAACTTACACTAAGGTCAAGGGGATTAGGAGAAAATATTTTCAAAGAATGTTTTGAGACGGGTTTGCTTGGTGTTTTCTGGTAAAGTTTTAAAGAAACCAGAAAACAAACCCA
>JBBIQZ010000020.1:0-11516 GCA_037442065.1 bacterium
AAAGGAAGGTGAGCTAGATGCTGATACAGGTTAACGGCTGCGGAGGAAACAAATTATTTGAATTTATAAGCAAGAAAATTAATTCACCATTGTTAGAGGAGACCGATCTTCTAGCTATTAGAACAATACAACTCAACGAGGAGCTTAAAAAAGCTGGTTTCGGGCAATGGGTTATTACCCAAGAGCAGATGAAAGAAATGTTAAAGGAAGCTGAAAGGACAGGAGATTCTCTTATTCTTGTTTTGCCAAATCTTTGTCCTAATAGCGGCGAAATGATAATTAAGGAATTTCTATAAAATAAATTTATAACAATGTTAGTGAAGGCACTATGCCTTCTTTTTATTTACCTACAATAATTTAATTAGTTAACAAAAAGGTAAATAACCCCGTACTAATTTTGCCATTACTGAAAAGGTTAGATTTAATAAATTATTTACGTAAATAGCAGAAGCAAAGCATGTGACTCGAATAGGGTCATCCTTTTATTCTCAAGTGCTTTGCCATGAGTTTTTTAACAAAATTAGTGTGTGGGGTTTGTTCAATTTAGTTATCCTTGCTAAAATAAGCATTATGAAAATCATTGTTGCCAAAGAAGCCGGGTTTTGTTTTGGGGTAAAAAGGGCATCAGACATGGCCATTAAAGAAGCTAGTCACGAAAATTTAAATACCTTTGGCCCCTTAATTCATAATTCGGAATTTATTAAATTCTTAGAAAAAAAGGGAGTTTTTGTTGCTAAAAATTTAAGTGAAATAAAAGCAAAAAAAGTAATTATTCGCTCGCATGGCATTTCTTGCAAACTAGAGAAAAAAATCAAAGAAAAGAACATAAAAATTGCCGATGCCACTTGTCCTTTTGTAAAAAGGGTCCAAAAATTAGCCGAGAACTTAGAAAAAGAAGGTTATAAGGTTTTAATCTTGGGCGAAAAAAACCACCCGGAGGTTGTAGGTATCAAAAGCTATGCGCCAAAAGCTAAGGTCATAAAAAGCATTAAGGATATTTCTGGGTTTAAACTAAATCAAAAGCTAGCTTTAATTTCCCAAACTACCCAAAATACTAAACTTTTTGAGGAATTAACTAGGTATTTAAAATCTAAGTTTAAAAATTTTAAAGCCATAAATACTATTTGCGATGCTTCGGTAAAAAGGCAGAACGCGGCTAGACAATTGGCAAAAAAAGTGGATATAATGGTTGTTATAGGCGGCAAAAACTCTTCCAACACCACGCGCTTGGCAGAAATTTGTGGAAAGATTACCAAAACCTATCACATTGAAAATGAAAAAGAGCTAAAAAGAGTGTGGTTTACTCCGTTAGAAAACAAAGCTTCTTTAAAAAAGAAAAATTTTATAGGAAGAGTGATGGTTGTTAAGAAGAAAAATTTTCTAACGGGGTTTAAAAAAGTAGAAACCATTGGCATTACCGCCGGCGCTTCCACACCTGATTTTTCTATTAAGGCAGTAGTTTTAGAGATTAAAAAATTAAACCTATCGGAATTTACCGCGCGAAAAACCACGGTCGGTTTTCCCAGCGAGAAAACCGCCGTTTAGCTCTCGGGCTCTCTCGTTTTGACTTCATCAAAACACCATGCCCGTTCGCCCTGCGAGAAATTTTTCTTTGCTGTAAATTCCGATGAAATATTTGTTATCAATAAATATCGAATGCAAAAAATACCAAAACACATAGCAATAATTATGGACGGAAACCGAAGGTGGGCCAAAAAGAAAGGTTTGCCTTTTAAAGCAGGACACCAAGAGGGAGTTGGGGCTTTAAAGAAGATTGTAAATTATGCCGGCAAGATCGGCGTAAAATATCTTACGGTTTTTGCCTTTTCAACCGAGAATAAATTAAGGTCAAAAATAGAAGTTGCTGCTCTTTATAAATTATTTGAAGAATCTTTAGAAAAAGAAATCCCGGAGTTAAACCAAAATAATGTTTATTTAAAATTTATAGGCAATCTTTTAGAACTACCAAAGCCTTTTCAAAAAAAAGCTAAGAAAGCCGAAAGTATTTTAAAGAAAAATACTGGCTTAAGGTTCATTATCGCTTTAAACTACGGAAGCCGGGCCGAAATTGTGAAGGCTGCCCAAAATTCATCTTCGGTTTCGGAAAAAAGTATTGCAAAAAATCTTTACACTGCCGGATTGCCGGAGTTGGATCTTTTAATAAGAACCGGCGGCGAGCAGAGGCTGTCTAATTTTTTATTATGGCAGGTCGCCTACTCAGAACTTTATTTTACTAAAGTTTTGTGGCCCGATTTTAAAGAAAGTGATTTTATGAAAGCAATTTTAGATTATAATAATAGACAAAGAAGATTTGGCAAATGAATACAAAGTTTAAAATAAAGAATAAAATAGATTTTCATAAAGAACTTTCTAAGAGAGGAAAATGGGTTAAGGATTATTTATTAAATCATTACTACAAAAATAATTTAAAACCCAAAGACATTCTTGAGGGAGCTTTTAACTATACCGAAGCCGGCGGAAAATCTTTACGGCCGGCAATTTTACTTTTTTCTTGCGGAGCAGCTGGCGGTGAAGAAAAGAAAGCTCTTCCTGCGGCCGCGGCTTTAGAAATGTATCACACTTGGACTTTAGTTCATGACGATATTATTGATAATGATGATTTGCGGAGAGGCAAGCCCACCGTTCATAAAAATTTTTACAATAAAGCCCTAAAAAGAGGCTACGCCGAAAAAGAAGCTTTGGATTATGGGAAAAATATAGCTATTTTGGTAGGCGACATTCAGCATGCTTGGACAATTTCTTTGTTTGAAGAGCTTTATTCAAAATATAAGTTTGATCCAGCCATGGTTTTAAAAATAATATTAGAATTAGAAAAAGGGGTGTCTCCTTTATTAATTGAAGGGGAGACTTTAGACATTCAATACGAAAAAAGGAGACTAGGGGAATTAACAAAAGAAGATATTTTAGGAATGTCGGCAAAAAAAACCGGCGAACTTTACGGCTATTCCGCGAAAATTGGGGCGATGATAGGCCTTAAAAATGCTAACGAAAATCATCCTTTAACAAAAGCTGTTTCTTCTTTTTGTTATAACTGCGGAATTGCCTTTCAACTGCAGGATGACATTTTGGACCTTACCTCAAAAGAAAAAGATATCGGTAAACCGATAGGTTCGGATATTAGAGAAGGCAAAAGAACGACCATCGTTTGGTATGCTTATCAGAATGCCAACAAAAAGGAGAAAAAAAATCTATTAAAACTTATTGGTAATAAGAAAGCCACCAAAGAAGAGATTAAAGAGGCGATAAATCTTTTGATTTTCCTAAACGGTATTTCTGAAACTGAAAAATTGGCCTTAAATTATATTAAAAAAGCTAAAGGGTTCTTAAAAGCTATTCCTCAGTCGAATTATAAAAAACTTTTGGAATCTTGGGCAGACTTTATGGTATCAAGGAATTTTTAATGGGTACTTTATTATTTATTTTGTCATTTCTTTTTGTTTTCGGTCTTTTGGTTTTTGTTCACGAATTAGGTCATTTTTTAGCTGCCAAAAGATCAAAAGTGGAGGTTTTGGAATTTGGTTTTGGTTTTCCGCCAGCAATCTTTAAAAAGAAAATCGGCGAGACGGTTTATTCTATAAATGCCATTCCTTTAGGCGGCTTTGTAAGAATGCTTGGAGAAGATGGGGGAGAAGCACAAAATCCCAAAAGTTTTGCCGCAAAGCCAAAGCTTATAAAGGCAAAAATAATCGTTGCCGGAGTTTTAATGAATTTTGTCTTAGCCTGGGCAATTTTCTCCCTGCTTTATGCGATTGGTTTTTCTTCGCTTATTCCCGGGACCGAAAATCATCTAGGCGTTGCTCAGCATATTTATATTGAAGATATTCAAAAAGATACCCCCGCCTTTAATAAAGGAGTCCAAAAAGGTGATGAACTCTTAACAATCGACGGAAAGAAAGTCACCGACGTGGATTTTTTTAGACAAGAAACCAAAAATAAAATCGGTCAAGAAGTTAAAGTTGAAATTAAAAGGGGCAGCGAAATAAAATCTTTAAGCCTTGTTCCTTTTTCCGAAAACATCAGCGGCCAGGAAGTTGGCAGGATTGGGATTGCAGTTTCGGAATTAGTTAAAGCCAATAATATTTTGTTTTCTCCTATTGCCGGTCTTTCGGAATCTTTCCGTTTGGCAAAACTCACGGTTTTAGGAATTTTTGGTTTCTTTGCTAAAATTATTACAACTTTTACCTTGGGCGAAGAAGTTGTGGGTCCGGTAGGAATTGCCGTTTTAACTAACCAAGTAAGGCAGTTGGGATTTACTTTTCTTTTGCAATTTATCGCAATTTTATCTATTTCTTTAGCGCTTTTAAATATTTTGCCTGTTCCCGGTTTGGATGGCGGCCATCTTTTAGTAACTTTTGTTGAAAAATTAAGGGGCCGAGATATAAACAATTCACTAAAAAACACTTTAACTATGATTGGGCTAATACTTCTTATTATTTTAGTGGTTATTGTAACCACAAAAGACTTAAACCGTTTTGGCATAATAGAAAGTATTAAAAAAGCTTTTGGATTTTAAAATGAAGCAATCAGAATTATTTTCAAAAACCCAAAAAGAAATATCAAAAGAAACTCAATCTTTAAACCACCAATTATTGGTGAGGGGCGGCTATATCGATCAACTGGCGGCCGGAATCTATACTTATTTACCCCTCGGTTTAAAAGTTTTAAAGAAAATTGAAAATATTGTTCGGGATGAGATGGTAAAAGCTGGTGGTCAAGAGATTTTGATGCCGGCGCTTCAGCCGGCTGAAAATTGGAAAGAGACGGGCCGATGGGATTTGATGGACGACCTTTTTCGATTTACAAGTTTTTATACCAAAAAAGAATTTGCGCTAGGACCGACGCACGAAGAAATTTTATCTCCCTTGGCTAAAAAAATTTTTACATCCTATAAAGATTTTCCTTTTGCCGTCTTTCAGATTCAAACCAAATTCCGAGACGAAAAGCGAGCCAAATCCGGTATTTTACGCGGTCGGGAATTTTTAATGAAAGATTATTATTCTTTCCATGTTTCTGAAGAGGATTTAGATAAATATTACGAAAAGATGGGGAAAGTTTACGATCGCGTTTTTGATCGGCTTGGAATCGGCAAAAAAACTTATTATACTTATGCTTCCGGCGGCTCATTTTCTAAATTTTCTCATGAATATCAAACCGTAACTCCGGCCGGAGAGGATACAATTTATGTCTGCGATAAATGCAGTGTTGCTATCAATAAAGAAATCATTAAGGAACTAAAAAATGTTTGCCCTAAATGCGGAAATAAAGATTTGCGTCAGGAAAAAGGGATAGAGGTTGGCAATATTTTTAAATTAAAGGATAAGTTTACCAAACCATTTGGCTATTATTTTATTGATAAAGATGGCAAGGAAAAGCCCGTTCTTATGGGTTGCTATGGAATTGGCATTTCTCGGGTTTTGGGGGCAATCGTTGAGGTTTTAAGTGATAAAAACGGAATTATTTGGCCTAAGGAAGTAGCGCCGTTTCAAGTTCATCTTTTAAGCTTAAATTCAGATAGGCAAGCTTTGGATATTTATAAGAAGTTAACCGATTTGGGTATTGAAGTTTTGTTAGATGATAGGGAAGAGTCCGCTGGAGTAAAACTAAACGATGCGGATTTAATAGGGATTTCCTTAAGAGTTGTTGTAAGCGACAAGAATGAAGCTAAAGGCAAGGTAGAAATAAAAAAGAGAGCTTCCTTAAAGCCTATTTTTGTTGCAAAGAATACACTTGTTAAGGCAATCAAAAAGATGCTATAATGACTTTTCTTTGGAGAGAAAATGATAAATAGAATATTAGGTTATTTTTCACATGATGTAGGCATAGATTTAGGTACTGCCAATACCTTAGTTTATGTAAAGGGCAAAGGCATTGTTATTAACGAGCCTTCGGTTGTAGCTATAAACAAAAAAACCCAGCAGATTTTAGCTATCGGAGAGGATGCCAGAAGAATGGTTGGCAGAACCCCGGCAAACATTGTAGCTACCAGGCCTTTAGTTGATGGAGTGGTTTCTGATTTTGAAGTAACCGAGCAGATGCTTAAATATTTTATAGAAAAAGTACACAAAGAATCTTTTGCTTTCTTCCCAAGGCCAAGAGTTGTTGTTGGAATTCCTTCCGGAGTAACAGAGGTAGAAAAAAGAGCAGTGGAAGATGCGGCAGTTTCGGCCGGCGCCAGGCAAGCATTTTTAATCGAAGAGCCGATGGCTGCGGCAATCGGCGCTAGGCTTTCTGTTCAAGACGCTTCTGGAAATATGATTGTTGATATTGGCGGAGGAACTTCCGAAGTGGCGGTTATTTCGTTGGGCGGGGTGGTTTCTAATAAATCAATAAGAGTTGCCGGCGATGAATTAAACGATGATATTATCCAATTCGCCCGAGATGAATTCAATCTTCTGTTAGGAGAAAAGACTGCCGAGGAAATAAAAGTTAAAATTGGTTCAGCTTATCCTTTAAAAGAGAAGCTTGAAATTGCTATGCGGGGGAGAGATTTGGTGACCGGTCTTCCCAAGACAGTAGTTGTTTCCGATGAACAAGTAAGGCAGGCCTTATCAAGGTCTGTACAGGTTATTGTGGAGGCGGTAAAAACTACCGTTGAAGAAACTCCCCCGGAATTAGTGGCCGATATTATGGACAAAGGAATTATTTTAGCTGGCGGAGGAGCGCTCCTTCGGGGATTGGATAGACTTATTAAAGAACAAACCAAGATACCGGTTTACATAGCTGATGATCCTCTAACTTGTGTTGTTAGAGGAACAGGGTTGGTTTTAGAAGATATCGAACCTTTAAAGGATGTTTTGGTTACCACTCAATACGAAAAACCACCAAAAATATAGTCATTAGGCATTAGTAATCAGGCACTAGCAGAACAGTATTTATAACTGATGCCTGATGCCTAATTACTAATAACTAACCAATGAAGTCTTTAAAATTTATTAAATATTTTATTATTTTTATTTCAATAGCGGTTTTTATCCTCTTGTTTTCTTTTGCGGGCTTATTAAATCCTGTTGAAGGTGTTTTAAACAGCATTATTTCTCCAATCGTTTCTTTTTTTAACAATATTTCGTCCAAAGTGAGCGATATTGGCAAGTCTGCCGGTAGTGTTGGCGATCTTGAAAAAGAGAATAGCAATTTAAAAAATAAAGTTGACGAGCTTACTTTAGAGATAAGTCAATTAAAAGAATCGAAAGCGGAGAATGAGTCATTAAGAAAACAACTTGGTTTTGTTGGCAGTATAAAATATAAAACTATAATCGCCAGTGTTTTAACCAAAGATCCTTCCAGCTTTTTAAAGGTTTTGATAATTGATAAAGGATCAAAGGACGGTATAAAGAAAGATATGGCAGTAGTTTCGGAAGGTTTCCTTTTAGGAAGAGTTTTAGAAGTAAATACATCTATGGCAAAAGTCTTGCTTATTACCGATTCAAATTTTCAAATAAGCGGCATTACCCAAGATTCAAGAGCTTTAGGCATTGTTAAGGGACAGATTGGTTCCGGTATTGCTATGGAGACTATTCCTAAAGATAAAAATGTTAAAACGGGCGATATGGTTATTACCGCTAATTTAGAAACAGGCGTTCCGGCAGGGCTTCTTATAGGGAAGATAACCGATATCTACACCGAAAATAACGGTCTTTTCCAAAAAGCTTCCATTTCTCCTTTTGCTAGTTTAGATGATGTAAAAAATGTAATTTTGGTATCTATGTAAAATGAAGAGATTTTTTTTAATATTTTTAACTTGTTTAATTTTGTTGTTAGAGGTCGCTTTTTTTACAAATGTTAAGATTTTTGGGATAACTCCCAATATTTTTTTGATGTTTCTTTTGGCTTCTTCTTTTATAATTCCCGAGCAAGATATTTTTTACTTGGCTTTTTTTGGTTCGTTGTTTCTTGATTTATTTTCGCCTATTATTTTTGGAGCACAAACTATAATTATTCTACTTATTCTTTTCTTAGTGTTTTTGACTTCCCGTTTTTTATTTACCAATGTTAATTTTATCTTACTTTTTCTTTTAGCAACCGTATCAACTATTTTGTTTGATGTTCTTTTCGGCTTGGTTTTGTTTCTTTCGGGGCTTAGAGTGGATGTGATTTTTTATGCTAGAAATTCTTTAGTTCCTCAAATTATAGTTAATTCACTTCTTGCTTTATTATTTTATCCTTTTGTTTTACTAATTTGGGAAAATATTTCTCGCTTTCAAAGCAAAGCAAGGCTTTTAAAATGAAGAGAAAAAAACTATTTACTAATTTTTTTGATACAGAATTTGGTAGAAAGGAAATTAAGGTTGCAAGAAAGAAAAAAGGGGAGCTTGTTGATAGTCTCTTGGGTTCAACTTCGGATATGCCAGAAGAAGACGTCCCTAGAGGAAAAGTTTCTTTTCGTTTTTTATACCTTTTTTGCTTTCTAGTTTTTTTGGTGCTTTTTTTAAAACTTTCGGATCTGCAATTTGTTAAGGGTCAGTATTTTTTAGATCTATCAAAAGGTAATCGTATAAGATCTCAAGTTATTAAGGCACCCAGAGGTTTAATATTAGATAATAAAGGCAATCCCTTAGTTAAAAATGTTGCTAATTTTCAAGTAATAGTTGAACCGTTTGATTTACCTAAAGATAAAAATGAAAAAGATCGGCTTGTTTCTTCTTTGTCGCAAGATTTAGGAGTTCCTTTTCCAGACATTTTAAAAGCGATAGGTAATACAGAATCTATAGAATCTTTAGATCCAAAGGTAATAAAAGACAACCTTGATCAAGAGAGCGCTTTAAGGATAAAAATTAAATACAAAGATTATCCGGCCGTGGCAGTAGAAGCAGTTCCTTCCAGAGAATATTTGGACTCTGATTTAAGCAGCGTTTTAGGATATATTGGCCGAATTTCAAAAGAAGACTATGAAAAAAACAAAGACGTTTACGATATGAACGAATATATCGGAAAGAGCGGTTTAGAATTAAGCTATGAGAATTATCTAAGGGGCCAAAACGGCAGAACAATGGTAGAAATAGATGCAACCGGTAGAGTTGTAAGGACTTTAGGGAGCGAAGAACAAGCGGATCCCAAAATGGGAGAAAATATAGGGACTTCCTTAAACATTGATTTAGAGAAAGAAATGGGAATGGCTTTAAAAAACGCTTTAGATGGTTCTCATTCAAAATCTGGGTCGGTTGTAGCTATTAATCCTCAAAACGGAACAATTTTAGGAATGGTAAGTCTTCCCACTTTTGACAATAATCTTTTTACCAAGGGTATTTCTGCAAAGGATTATAACGCTTTAGTAAATGATCCTTTAAAGCCCCTTTTTAATCGAAGCATTGCCGGAACATATCCTTCCGGATCCATTATTAAACCGGTTATTGCTTCAGCTGCACTTCAAGAAGGCGTTATTTCAACCCAAACAACTATTAATGATACCGGGCAAATAGTAATTCCTAACCAATACAACCCTTCAATTACTTATGTTTTTAAAGGTTGGAAAGCCGGAGGACTTGGGCCGGTTAATGTTTTTAGGGCCCTTGCTATGTCTTCTGATATTTTCTTTTATGAGGTTGGCGGAGGCTATCAAAATTTTAAAGGTTTAGGGGCAAGCCGCTTGGAAAAATATTTAAGGATTTTTGGTTTAGGATCAAAAACGGGTGTTGATTTACCTGAAGAAGAAGACGGTTTAGTTCCTAACCCGGATTGGAAGAAAAAAACTAAAAATGAACCTTGGGTTACCGGCGATAATTATCATTTGGCAATCGGCCAAGGAGATTTGTTGGTAACACCTCTTCAGGTAGCAAGCTACACGGCAACCATTGCCAACGGCGGCACATTTTACAAACCAAGGATTGTTCAGAAGGTAACCGATAGTAACGGCAAGGTTATTAAAGAATTTTCTTCCGAGGTAATTCGTTCCGGGTTTATTGATTCTAAAAATATAGACATCGTAAGACAGGGGATGAGGCAGGTGGTAACATCGGGAACTGCTAAATCTTTACAAGATTTGCCGGTTGAAGTTGCCGGTAAAACCGGCACTGCCCAATACGGACCGAATAATTCCAAAGAGCATGCTTGGTTTACGGCATTTGCGCCGTATAATAATCCGGAGATTGCTGTTGCTGTTTTGGTAGAAGGCGGTGGAGAAGGTTCAGTGGCCGCCGCTCCGGTAGCCAAACAAATTTTGGAATATTATTTTAGCCATAAATAGGTTTGGTTGTACTTTTGTCTGGCCAAAAGTATCAAAAGCCAGCACGCAAGTTGAAAAAAGCTAAAAATTTCGCTACTCGAAGCTTTCGAACCTGAACTCCTTTTAGTCGCCCTCGCTCTCATTTGTTCACACGATATTCGCTCGGGTTGGGCAGATTCTCGCTGTCCTATCAGACACCGCTTCTCATACGCTTATTTTTTATACGCTTTTTTCAAATGCGTGCAATTAAAGACCGACGCTTTTTTAAATATGTTGCAAAAAAAGTTTGACAAGAATTTAACTAACTTAGTTTATTTTAATCATTGACCTAGAAATATCTGGGTCTTTTTTATTGTTTTCTGTTAACTGTTTACTGTTAGCTGTCAAAATTATATAATTTTGACTAATGGCAAAAATATTAGACGGTAAAAAGGTTGCTTCTAAAATAGAAGCTAATTTAAAACGAGAAGTTTTAAAACTAAAAACCAAAGGCATTACTCCTACCTTGGCTGTTATTTTAGTGGGTGAAGACCAGGCTTCTAAAATTTATATTTCTAAAAAAGAAGAGGCGGCCTTAAGGATTGGGATTAATGTTAAACTTTTTAAGTTTGGTAAAAAAGCCAAAACTCAAGAAATTGTTAAAAAAATTCTATCTTTAAATAAAAACAAACAGGTTAACGGTATAATTGTGCAAGTGCCTTTGCCTTACGGAATAAATCAAGAAAAAATAATTGAGGCCATTTCGCCGGCTAAAGATGTTGATGGTTTTCATCCTTTAAACTGGGGAAAATTAGCCTATAAGAGCGAAGGGCTTCTGCCTTGTACTCCGGCTGCAATTTTGGAGATTTTAAAATTTTACAAAGTTCCTCTTGCCGGCAAAGAAGTGGTAATAGTTGGTAAAGGGAATATAGTTGGAAAACCTCTAAGTATTTTAATTTTAAATCAAGATGCCACTTTAACGGTTGTGCATAGTAAAACTAAAAATTTAAAATTTCATACAAAGCGGGCTGATATATTAATTTCTGCCACCGGACGGCCATTACTTATTAAAAAAGATATGGTTAAAAAGGGGGGAGTTGTCATTGATGTAGGTATCTCTAGAACAAAAGAGGGAATTTCCGGCGATGTTGATTTTAAAGGAGTTTCTACAGTTGCTTCTTATATTACTCCGGTTCCCGGCGGAGTTGGGCCGGTTACTGTAGCTGAGCTTTTAAAGAATGTGGTTAAAATTTCAAGGGGTTGACACGCTTTTTTAAATTTGATATATATGTTCTTACGTTTTTAAAATCTAATAATTCTTTAAGATAATAACGATTCTTAAAGGAGCGGGCGACAA
>JBBIQZ010000021.1:0-9800 GCA_037442065.1 bacterium
CCGCCTCTTTTTCCAAATCTTCTATAAGTTTTTGTTTAGTTATGTCGTTCATTAACCCCTAAGATTTATCTTAAATATTATAACAACCAATTTATGCCGCGCGCGTAAACCTTGTCATGCGCGTATCGGATATGGATATGAAATTTGTATAAATTTTCCAGATAAAAAATAGTCCACTTGGTCTTAAGTCCGCCAAGCTTTTCTAAAATTTTGTTTTTTGTTTTATGTTCCATGTTTCCTATTATTTGTTATCTGTTTTGTTGTTTTCTTTTATTACCCCGTCAATCCTGAATTCAAACTTTTTCCTAAAAAATAAGCGTTTGCATGTTTGAAATGACCAAAATACGAAGCCGCCATCTCTTTAATTTTCTTCTCCATAATTGGATCTTCATCTAAACCAAGTTTTAACTCTTGTTCTTTCCGCCAAAACTTTTCCCAAAATCTTTTGACTACTTTCTTTCGTACCAATGTGTAGTCCGGCTTGATCTGATAGCCCAGAAAATCGATTCCTTCTTTGATATCTTTTAGTTTGGTTTTTTGATGGCTTAGCCCAAGATTTAGTTTTTTCCCCAAAAATCCATCAACTTTCAAGGCAGCTTCTTCTAAAACACTAGGGTTGCTGTTCAAAATAATAAAATCGTCAACATACCGAACATAAAATCTGCATTTCAGCTCTCTTTTTATAAATTGATCTACCTCATTTAGATACAGATTGGCAAAAAACTGCGAAGTCAGATTCCCGATCGGCAAGCCCCTAAATTCCTTCGCATCGAAAAGCGACTTTCCTTTCGGCAAAAGCTTGAATACTTCTTTATTGCCCTTTATAAGATAATTTTTCGTCGTTTTATTGAAAACTATTATTTTAGCAAGCCATCGTATTTCATTTCTCCAGAAATTACTTTTCCCCGATTTTGCGATATATTTCTCTATAATCCCAAAAAGTATTCTCTGATCTATCGACATGAAAAACGACTTGATATCAAGCTGCAAGTAATAAGCTTCCTTTTTGTAATTCTCGGTTATCTTGGGAATAAATTGTTTTAGTCTTCTAACGGCTCTATGAATCCCTTTTCCTGTCCGGCAAGCAAAAGAATCAAAGCAAAAAGTCTTTTCAGCAATTTCGATCAGTTCGTTAACAAAAAGGTGATGGACGACCCGGTCTCGAAAGTCGGCGGCAAAAATTTCCCTAACAGTCGGTTTTGTCACCACGAAACAAGTCGATCGCCCGGGTTTATACCTTCTGCTCTTTAGTTCCTTAAGCAGTTTGTAAAGGTTGTTTTCCAGCTCATATTCAAACTTAAGAGCGTTAATTGTTTTGCGTTTCATTTTTCTGCACTCCAGATATGCCTTATACAGATTTTCGTATGTAAATATAGTTTCCATTTAAATTGTTAAATTTTTTATTTATATTGCTCTGCCCACCTATACCATCCGCTCGCCATCTCTCCGACATTAATTAAGAAATTCTCTTGAATATGGGCGAATTGTTTTGCTGAGATAACGCCGACCTCGCTAGCTATCCTTATCCTAATCTTCAGCTTGTCAAAAATTATTTTAAGCTCTTTTATCTTCTCGGACTTCCTTTCATTTGGCATACTGTTTGCCTCTATTATCAAGTCTAGGCCGCAAAGAGACAAATTCAATATATCCGAACCAAGGGTATACTTGTACTCTTTCGGAAAATTTTTAACCATTTTGTAATTATATTTCGTCATAGCATACATCTTATGATATAAAGGCAGTTTTTTTGTTTTATCGCTCATTTTTTATATTTTTTCGCTTCCTGTTAAATAACAGGCTATAATCTAAATCCTCTTCCTAACGCAACGGACATAGTTGTTGTTGGTCTTGTTGTTGTTGTTCGCATTGCCATTGCTCATGTTCACGTTCCTGGCGTTGTTGCTATTGTTCTCTGTAGCCGACCAGTAGTAGAGAGACTGGAACGCAATCCTTCCGCGCTAGCTTACCTTGTGAAATTTGAAAACTATTTAACAGGGCTTCGCGCAGACATTTGACATTTCAGAAAAACGTCTTGGAATTTATACCGCGCCTTCGGCAAAAACATAAAACATTTAACTTTGGCATTGCTCTTCGTTTGTTTATTGTTATTTGTTTTTTGCCTTTGGCATTGGTGGCGGAAGCGCAGTGGATTTTGATCACTCTCTTTCAATGTCCTTGATTCGGGCTTTGAAAATCAGGCGAATTATTTTTAATTATCGTTTAATTTATCCCCGTGGCCTCCTTTTTTATTATTTTTAATTATTAAATATCTAAATTTATAAATTACCTATACCACTACCTAACGCAACGGACATAGTAGTTGTTGGTCTTATAGGCGATGTCCGCAATGCCATAGCTCATGTCCACGGTCCTGGCGAGGTTGCTATTGTACTCTGTAGCCGACCAGTAGTAGAGAGACTGGAAGTTGTTGCCATACGAAGCTTTACCCGCGTAAAGCTCTAAAAGCTCATTCATATAAGGAAGTCTGCCTCCTAAAGCTTTGCAAGCATCTCTGGCGGGATAAAGAGAAAAGTCAACGGAGTTTGAGGCAACCAAGGCGTAGCTACCGGAATAATTCGGGTCTAGCCCGGTGGCGCACTGGGGACCGGTACAGGAAGTGTATGAAGTTTGCCACTGCCTGGTTCCCGAGACATCCTGATAGTACACCTGCTTTCCGGCCATGGCTGTGCCAGCGCGGCCGTTGTACCAAGCAGAAACGCATACTCCGCCAGAGACTCTGCCCTCTACGCATTCCCAGCCATTTGCGGCTGTCGCTCCAAGCGGTTTTAGCAGTATGGCCTTGTTTTGTCCGCTAGGGGCAGAGGTGTTTTGCTGCGTGCCAGCCGAAAAAGCGGCCGTGGTGTTGTCGGTAATAGCGGATGACGGAGAGGTAAGAGAGATTCCGGAGTTGGTGCTTATGGTCGAGTCCTTTGAGTAGTACTTGTCCCAACCGGTTTTGTTTCCGGGGTGGCTTGGGAAGCTTGAGGTATCGGCTCCTCCCGTCCAGGCGTTTTGCACCCATGTATAGGCGCTGTCAGCCAATGTTCTGGCCGGTTTATAGAAACTAAACAGCCCAAAAGCCAAAACCACCAGCCCCACACCCGCGATCGCCTTAAATCCTCTACTAATCTTACCAAGAGACTGTCCCTTAACAGTTAGCTTGCCAAGGAACTGCCCTTTGGCGATCATGCTTCTTATCCGGTCTTTTATTTTCAAAATCATAATATCTCCTTTCTTTTTATGCCCTAAAAACTTCCCTCTACGCTCACCCTTCGCAGGGTTTTTCTTTAAAATTAAAATATTAAAAAACACAACAAAAAATCCCTCTCTAAAAAAAGAGATTTATTGCTTTTCGGCAAGGGATTTTAGCGATTGATAATTCAAATATCTCTAAGATCTTTTCAGAGAGAGAAAGTCCTTTGCGATCCGAGCGTCTTTCTTTGTTTAACTTAAACATTTTATATTTTCTTGATTTACAAATACTTAACATAAGGGTTTTTTACTATTATCATAGTAGCAAAAATCAAAATACAGAGTCAAGCTTTCGTTTGAAAGTCCTATTGAATCGCGTAATTTTTTGCTGCAAAAAGATACTGCTCTTGAAATATCTTCTTAAACGGGATGATAGAATTTATCTCGTAAAAAACAAGCATTGCTTCGCGATATTCGCCTTCATCAATACTGCGGTATGAAAGAGGAGCGCATTTATGAGAGAGGAGGATAGCATTTGCCATCAACCTACCCGTTCTTTTGTTCCCATCTTCAAACGGTTGAATATAGCTTATACCGACCAAAGCGATAAGTGCTTTATCAAAAGGTGTTTTTGCTCTCGAGACTGTCTCTCCGAGAACTTCTACGGCCTCTCTGATTTGGTGAACATTGTCAAGAGGCCTATATTTTGAACCTGTTATGCCGACTAGTCCTTTCCTTAATCCTTTGTTAACATTTAATCCTTTTATGAGAATCGTATGTAACTTCTCGAGGTTTTTAATAGTTAAATTCTTAAATTCATTCTCGTTCTCTCGAATGAAAAGAAACCCGTCTTTATGGTTTAAGATCATTTTGGCCTCGTCTTTTTTATGTCCGGGAGCTTCTTTACAAGTTAACGTTCTGCTAAGGTTGGCAACCTTAGCAAGAGATCGATTATTTTAGCTTTCAGTTATCTTTTAGAAAGGCTTTTATTCCAATTTCGGCTTGCCTTTGGGAAGAAACCCATTTTATATTTTTGTCTCGCCTAAACCAAGTAAGCTGGCGCTTGGCAAATCTTCTAGAATCTCTTTTAATTAATTCAATTGCCTCTTCTTTAGTAATTTCACCTTCTAGATGTTTAACAATTTGCCGGTAGCCAATACCCGAAAGAGCCGGGGCTCCTTTGCCATATTTTTTTAGAATTTTAGAAACTTCCTTTATTAAGCCTCTTTTAATCATTTCATCTACCCTTTGATTTATTTTTTTGTAAAGTTTTTCCCGCTCGGTTTTAATTCCCAAAAGTAAAATATTCCCCGGTAACTTTAACTTTTTAGGAATACCCTTGCTAAGGTTGCCAACCTTAGCAACTCCCTTAGTGAAGATTTCTAGGGCGCGGATAACTCGCCTTTTATTTTTTAAATCAACGTTATCTTCTGTATCTGGATTTAACTTTAAAAGGCGGGAAATTAACTTTTCCAAAGGCTCATTTTCAAGTTTTCTTCTTAGTTTATAATCCGGGGGGATTTTAGGAATTTTATAATCGTAAACAACAGAATCTATGTATAAAGACGAACCACCGACTAAAAATGGAATTTTATCTCGTTTGCGGATTTCTTCAATTTTTTGATTAGCTAATTTTTGATATTCAGCAATGGAAAAATTATCGTTAGGTTTTAAAATATCAATCAGATGATGTCTAATTCCTTCAACAATATAGTCTGTTGGCTGTTGGCTGTTGGTTGTTGGTTTGGGTTTCGCCGTGCCAATGTCCATACCTTTATAGATGTTCCGTGAATCCGCATTTATAATTTCGCCATCGAATTTTTTAGCTAAATTAATCCCTAGCTCCGTTTTCCCGGAAGCTGTAGGCCCTAAAATAACTATAAGAGGAAGTTTATTTGTAATTTTTTCCATTTATCTATATTATATATTCAAATATAAATTAAATGATAATTAAACGAGGTAAAAATGGCAGACTTAAAAAATGTAGGGGAAAGATTTAAGAACTGGTCTTTAAGCTTTTTCTCCTTAAAAAATCTTACAACCAGCCTTTTAGCGGCACTATTGGTAATTGGGGTAGGCTACTTATCGGGAATAGCCGGCACCGTTATTCAACAAAAAGCTTTGGCTAATCAGATTATTTTTACGGTTTATCTTTTGGTTGTCATCATTGCGTTTGTTTTGGCTATAGTTGCCCCAGCTTTGCTAAAAGCAATGTACACTAAAGATTGGCCTTCTTTTGTTTATGTTATTATCTTAGAAATTATCTGGCTTTCGATTTTTATTCTTGTCTTGTATTTAACTTTACCTACACCAAAAACTTCACCTTCAGAATTAATGCCTCAGTAAGAAGAACTAGTTAAAGAGGCGGCCGCAAGCGCGGCCGCCTCTTTTTTTTTATCAAACAGATACCTTTTCTTTTAACAGTTTTCCTTCAACTGCCCAAGGATTAACCAAAGTAATTTTTACCCTTACAAACTTTCCTAACAAATCTTTTGGGCCCTTAAATTGAACTAATTTAAATGTTCTAGTTCGTCCCTGTAAGAAACCTTTCCTTTCTTTATCTACCAAAATTTCTAAAATCTTTCCTTTGTATTTTTGGTTATTTTTTAAAGCGGTCTTTTTTAAAATTTTATTTAAATCTTTTTCCCTTTGTTTTTTCTCTTCCGGCAAAACATCGTCTTTCATCTTGGCGGCTACCGTCCCGGGTCTTGGTGAATATTGAGCAATAAAAGCCATATCATAACTTACCTTATTATATATATCCAAAGTATCCTGGAATTGTTTTTTAGTTTCGCCAGGAAAACCGACTATCGTATCGGTAGTTATTGCAACGCCCGGAATTTCTTTTTTAATTTTTGAGATTAACTTTAAATAATGTTCTCTGGTATATTTTCTATTCATCCTTTTTAAAACTTCATTGTTTCCTGCCTGAACTGGCAAATGAATGTATTCACAAATTTTCTCGCCCTCTTTAATAGTTTCTATAAGTTTAGAGGACATATCTTGAGGGTTTGAAGTTAAAAACCTAATCCAAAATTTTCCCGAGATATCGTTAATTTTTTTTAAAAGATTTGAAAAGTTAATATTTTTTTCTTTAAAATCTTTTCCATAACTATTAACATTTTGGCCAAGTAAAGTAATTTCTTTGTAACCTTTTTTGATTAAGCTTTTAACCTCACTTAAAATTTCTTTTTCGGGTCGGGATTTTTCCCGGCCGGTTGTTAAAGGAACAGCACAATAAGTACAAAAATTATTACAGCCGGTAGAAATAGGAACATAAGCCTTGAATGAAGATTCATATTTTGGCAAAACAGAAAGGTAATCGGAAATATTAAAATCTTTTTTTGTTAAATATCTCCCCAGCTTTTTTAAATCTTTCATTTCAAAAATAAAGTCAAAAATTTTGGCCATTTTTGGTTTATCGGCCGGCAAAACGCAACCAGAAAGAACGGTTATTAATTTTCTCTTCTTTTTAAGCTTGTTCCATTTTCGGGCTTTGCCAAAAATTCTATCAATAGCTTTTTGTCTAACCGAACAAGCCATAACTAAAACCAAATCGGCGTCGGCTTCTTTTTGAGTTTTTTGGTAACCTAGGTTTTCCAAAACAGCGGCTACCCTTTCGGCATCGGATTCGTTCATCTGACAGCCCAAAACCTGGATGTAGTATTTTTGACATTTCATCATTTCATATTGATATATGATACATTAATTTGCTAACGGGGGAAATGCCCTTTCACAACTTATTAAGAGGTGATGAATATGTTTGAAAGATTTACAGAAAAAGCAAGAAGAGCTACCATCTATGCACAGGAAGAAAGCAACAAAAGAAGTTGGGAATCTATAACTCCTGCTGCTTTGTTATTGGGCTTGATAAGAGAGGAAAATGGTATAGCTGCTAAGGCATTACGAGAGACTGGCGTCAATCTCTATGATTTACGCACTAAAATCGAGGCATCCTTTCCCAACGGATCTAATGAACATGAACCATATACCCATATTCCATTTCATAAAGACACTAAAAATGCACTCGAACTTACACTGAAAAATGCCCTGCAAATTAGCGATAAATACATCGGAACAGAACACCTTCTTCTTGGTCTCCTAGACCAAGGAAACCTAATTTTAAAAGAAACTTTAGGCAAACACTTAAGAAAGTATGAATCAGAAAAAGAAGAATTAATTGAAGCCATATCTTTGGCTCGAGAAATAAATATGTTGGCTGAAGAACGAAGGAAAAATATAAAAGAGCTTAAATTTTCATAAAATGTTAACACAGTTTACACACAAAGCGGACCTCAGGTTTAATTTACAGACCTTGGGTCTTTTTTTTATTAGAAGATTTATCTATAATTTATATATGGAGAAACGAAGAACTAAAAAACATCTTTTTGGATTTATCGGCCCAACTGGTGCCGGCAAAACCGAACTATCAAAGCATTTGCAAAAAAAGCATGGCTTTTTTTATATCCCTTCTATAACTACCAGACCACCCAGGCCAAAAGATCTACACGAATATAAACATGTAGAAGTAGATACTTTTGAAGCTTACATAAAAGATGAGAAACTTTTAGAATATACAATTTTTGCCGACCATTATTATGGCAAATTAAAAAATGATGTTAAAAAACATCTAGCAAAAAACCACTGCGTTTATACTTTAACCGCCGACCAGGTTAAAAAGTTAAAAGAATTCTATACCCATGTAAAAATTATCTGCGTCTTGCCGGATGATCCGGTTTTAAGAGTAGTTGAGAAAAGATTAAAAGACCGAGGCCATGACAAAGAAGACATTAAAAAGCGCTTAAAAACCGTAGAAAAAGATTTGCTCCTGATAGAAAAATTAAAAAACGAAAAGTTAATTGATCATTTTGTAAAAACTTTAGAAACAGATTACAGCCACGCCATTTTAGAAACCGACAAAATTGTAAAAGGCATAAAATAAAAATGTAAAAAGAAAAAGAGGCGGAAAAGCCAATGGCTTTTCCGCCTCTTTTTAATTCTTAAACCTTATTTTCAATCTCTTCTAACAAAAACTTTATAAATGCATTGAGCTTTCTGCTTCCTAAGTCGCCTTTTTTAAGTTTTCTAACGGCCACGCTTTTAGATTTTACTTCTTTATCGCCGACTACCAATATATAAGGAATCTTTTGCATTTCTGCATCGCGAATTTTGCGGCCCAAGGTTTTGTTTTCGCTATCCACTTCGGAACGAATATTATTTGCCGCCAATTCTTCTTTTACTTCTAAAGCATATTTTTCATGGGCTTTACCGACATTTAAAACTATAACCTGAACTGGCGCCAACCATAAAGGAAATGCTCCGCCAAAATGTTCTATTAATAAAGCGATAGTTCTTTCGATAGAGCCAGTTAGGCCTCGGTGAATAATAACCGGATTTTTTTCTTTGCCTTTTTGATCAATGTAGACTAGGTTAAGTTTTTCGGCGATAAAAAAATCAAGCTGCAAAGTTGACATCTGCCATTCTCTACCCAAGGCATCCTCAACTAAAAAGTCCAACTTTGGTCCGTAAAAGGCCGCTTCGCCAATGCCAACTTCGTAAATTATTTTTAAATCTTCTAAAACTTTTTTTAAGGCTTTTTCTGCTTTTTCCCAAACCTTTCCGTCGGCTACATATTTCTTTTTGTCTTTAGGATCCCAAGTTGAAAGCCTAACTCGATAGCTTTTTAAATTAAAGCTTAAAAACATTTTTTTAATTAAGCTGACATTTTTTAAATACTCTTTTTCTATTTGTTCCGGAGTTACAAAAATATGAGAATCATCAATTGTTAAAGCCCTCACTCGCACTAGTCCTTGTAGCTCTCCGCTTTTTTCAAATCTATAAACCGTCCCGTCTTCGGCAATTCTTAAAGGCAAATCTTTGTAGCTTCTCCTTTTGTTTTCGTAAACCATATAATGGTGAGGGCAGTTCATTGGCCGCAAAACATACTGCTCTTTTTCGACGCCAAAAGGTTTAAACATCATATCTTTGTAATGAGCAAAGTGGCCGGTTTTTTTATAAATGTCTACTTTAGCAATATGAGGAGTCCAAACATAATCAAAACCGATTTCTTTTTCTAACTCTCTTTCGTATTTTAAAATCTCGCCCCGAATAATTCTACCTTTGGGCAATAAAATAGGAAGGCCTTTGCCAATCTTTTCAGAGATTAAAAAAATTTCCAATTCTTTTCCTAAAACCTTGTGGTCTCTTTTTTTAGCTTCTTCTTTTAGTTTTAAAAATTTTTGAAGCTCTTTTTGGGAATAAAAAGCGGTGCCGTAAATTCTCTGAAGCATTTTGTTTTTTTCATCGCCTCGCCAATAAGCGCCGGCAATTTTTGTTAACTTGAAAGCCTTTATTTCGCCGGTTCTTTTAACGTGAGGACCAGCGCATAAATCAACAAAATCGCCTTGTCTAAAAAAACATACTTCTTTATCTGACAACTCTTTTAAAAGTTCAATTTTGTAGGGTTGTTTAATTTTTTTGAGAAATTCTAAGGCCTTTTTCTTTGAAAGTTTCTCGGGTTTTATCTCTAAATTAGCCTTTATTATTTCGGCCATCTTTTTTTCTAAAATTTCTAAATCTTCTGGAATTAAAGTTCTAGGCAAATCAAA
>JBBIQZ010000022.1:0-9631 GCA_037442065.1 bacterium
TGGTCGATTTTGTACTAAGAAAAGGAAATAGGAACAAAATCAACTTTCAATTTTCACCTGAACTTGATAAGAGGACGCTTTCCGATGATGCGGCACGAATATATCTCATAACTCAAGATGGGATTATCAAGAAAATTGGGGGCTCAATTCAAAAGGGAGGAATTAAAGGCACTATAAGTTTTTATATTGGCGCAATGACTGGAAGCCCTGGCAGGCCGAGGTTTATTGTTCATCTGCTTATCGAAAGGGCTCTCAAGGGCGGCTCAAAAGTATTTTTGTACATGATTACTTCTCCAAAAACAACGGCTCAAGTTAGCGGTCTTTTTGGAACCAAGAAAATGAAAATCGCTAGTTTCAAAGAAATGGAGGATTTATGTAAATCAGATTATTATTCTAGAGAAAAGAAATATCCAGATTGGAATTTTCAAGAAAATCATCAGCCCTATCCCTCCGAGTTAGAGGAAGAGTTTATGGCTTACCATCGGAAACGTTTGCGAAAAAAGTAATTATTTTCTTGGTGGGCCGTAGATAATTATTTCGTGAGATTCTTTGACGTGCTTGCCGTTGCCATTTTTTCTGTTTAGCCCGATTCTCGTTTCCCCTTGTCCCATAGTGTATTGCCAGCTTGGGAAAAATTGCTGAAAGTCTTTGTAATACTCTCTTATTGTCGGGCAGTTATTGTACGAAAGAATAAAACCCCCTTTGTGATTCTTTAGTAGGTCTCGTAAAATCTCATGCGGAAATCCGTTGTGATGGACAGGGATATTTCTCATTGGATAAATGCCTCTAAACATCTTTGAATCCTTGCCGATGTAATAAGGGGGGTCGCAGTAAAGAAAATCGTTTTGATATCTTGGTATAACATCTCGGAAATCTGCGCATTCTACTCTTAAATTTCCTGGCGCGAAATCTCGGATATTCTCTATCATTCTTTTATATCGCTTGTCGTTAAGATAAATCTCTGATGACCAACCCATAAATCCTGGGCCATAAGAGAGGTTAAAGTTGTAGACAAAATAGACGGCTAAAGTCAACGGATCTAGCTCTACTTTCTTTTTCCAAACATCATTCAAAATCAATCGTATTTTTTCAAAAGTCGTCTTATTTGGTTTTAGCTCTTTTAGTTTTTCGTAAAGGAGTTTGGGTTTTTCAATTTGGAATTTCCAATAATTGCAGAGAATATCGAAAATATCAAACCCAATAACTTCCAACCCCAATTCTTTCGTCATAGCTATTTCAATCGAGCCACCTCCAAAAAACGGAGAGATAACCCTTTTGACGTTATCTGGCAGCAATTCAACAACGTGGCCGACTGCCAAAGTTTTACCTCCGGCGTACCTTATAGGAGATAAGGCCACTCTTTTGTATTTATTTTGACTATTTGGATTTTTACTTCTTATACGATCCAAAAATACTTTCTTTCGGTAAGCCAATGTTTTGTCCTGTGCACCGTTTTCTAAGTTTCTTATGATTTTGACTACAACACCGCGTACTTCAACTTCCTTACGGTATATTGGAAGCATAGTTTGATTTGCCGGTTGCAATCTAATGCGATTTTTCTCTCGATAAATTTTTTTGAGGGTGGCTTCGTTATCGTCAATAATAGCTACTACCGTTTGACCGTCGTCTGCGGTTTCTTGTTTGCGGATAACAACAATATCACCATCAAATATACCCTCATTAACCATGCTGTCTCCTCGAACACGAAGGGCGTAGTGCTTTTCAGCGGGCCTTATCTCTTTTTTAGATATTGTAACCGTAGAATCTGGTACTTCGATTGCTTCTATTGCTTGACCTGCGGCAATAGTCCCCACTATCGGGATTTTTATGATTTCGTCGCGCTTTATAACATCAATGGCGCGCGGCTTGTTTTCTTCTTTTTCCAAGTATCCTAAATCCCGAAGTTTGGCAATATGAAAATGCGCCGTGGAAACGGAAGCAATCTTAAATTTCTTGCACATCTCCTCAAGCGAGGGAGCGTAGCCCTTTCGTTTTTGGTAAGCGGTTATAAAGTTGAGAACCTGTTGTTGCTTTTTTGTTATCATACATGTATTATAGAAAATAAATAGAAAATGTAAAAGAGCAAGTTATCCACATGTATAAACTTAGACACAAAATCAGATTTATCTTCTATAAAATATTTGGAGATTTACTATTTGAGTTAAAAGCAAAAAGGAGACAAAAGGAGCATAGAAAAATAAAAAGGGAGCAGTCCAAACTCGAAAGCGCATTCAGGGAACTAGAACGCAGTTTACAAGGGATAAATTATCCCAATAATGATTTCAACAAAATAATGTCTATGGTACTTTCGGATTTAGAACTGTTTGAACATATTGTCCGGAGGTTTAGATTCGATAGACAAGTTCTGAGTCATATTTCACACGATGATCAATTTTTACATTTTTTAGGACCAAATAAGAAATCCTACCCATCTCATCCATACGAAAGAGATAACAATAAGGCAATTAAAATTGATGTTCAATCCTTATTTATATTTGGATTAATTATGATTAATAGGAGTTTGTTGTTATTAAAAGTGTATCTACCCGACAAAAGTGGCAATGTAAAAAGAGACATGTACAGCAATATAGGGGCTTTTTATTACGGTTTGAGTAAATCCACACAACTATCTCCAGTGGCACAAAAGTTCAAGAGTAAGTTTCTGCAACAGATAAAATGGCTATATGCCGCTTTGAGATTTTACAGGAATGAATTTATAGAACATCTTGATAAAGGATACCAACAAGGTATGAACTTTGGCGTCTATGCTAACGACTTTGCTCTTTCGTCTTATAAGTGGAATTACAATAATAGCGATGATATAAAAATAGAAAATTTTAGAGCTAAACTCGAAAAGAGGGGTGTAAAAATCTCTGGCAGGAGCGATGGAGGTAGAAGTTTGATAAATAGGTATTATATCCAAAGACTGTTTGATAATATTGTTTCGGTGCCAGATGATTTGCTCAAAGAAGCACTCGATATTATAGAAGATATTGGCGTACATTCTCCGCAGCCAGAGAAGGTTATATCGGAAATAGAAAATTACATGGAGGGAATACTGAATTTTATGAGAGAAGAGGTGAACCATAGCGAATTGATAAAATACAAAAAATCACCTAGAATTATAGAAAATAAGCGAACGCTGTCAGGATAAACAATCCGTCAAAAAATCCTTCTGTCCACGCGAGGGCGGCTCGGCAGGGGGGTTCAAGGGGGGGAATGCCGAGCCGCCCGAGCGTAGCCCCGCCGCCCTGCTCGTTCAGAGCAGAGCCGAGCAAAATACTCTTTTCCTTAATTGAAAAAATGTTTCAGGGGCGCGCGCAAATCCAAAAATGTAAAGAGTATTTTGCTCGGCGGCGAGCGTCAGCGAGCGGCGGCGGGGCGAAATCAGGTCGGGTTTTCGTCAAAATAGGTTCGGATTTTGTCCAAAAGGTACCGCCAGATAAAACTTTGGAACCTGTGTCTAAGGCAAAGAACAATCAAATAGGAAGAAATTTATTATGTATATTTGGACAATTTTATCTATTACAGCCCTAATTTTACTGGTAGTTTACTGGAATAGCAAAAATGCTGTTTGGGGCGGTTTAACACTAGGGATTATTGTTGGCGTGCCGTGGAAGATTTTTGGTGGGGTTGATTGGTATATAGTTGTTAAGGTGGCAACAATTGGGGCATTGTTAGGATTTGGTGCCGAGTTGTTAGGAATAGTATCTGATTATCTAAAAAGAAAGGATTGAAGGAATTTTCTGCTAAAGGTGGCAGACAGGAGTGTCCCGCCAAACAAACAAAACGAGCGTAGGCGGAATATCGATGTTTTATGATTTAGTAAAAATAAAAATAAAAGCCGGCGATGGCGGAAATGGAATAGTTAGTTTCAGGCGAGAGAAATTTATTGCCAAAGGAGGGCCAGACGGCGGCGATGGCGGAGGAGGCGGTTCTGTCTTTTTTAAGGTCAACCCCAATTTAGGAACCTTAGCCCATTTTAATGCCATAAAAAATTTTAAGTCCGAAAGCGGAACAGCCGGGGGGAAACAAGATAAAAAAGGGAAAACCGGTGAAGATTTAATTTTAGAGGTTCCTCAGGGGACAATGGTTTATGATGAAGAAACTAACGAGCTTCTTTTTGATCTAACCGAAAAAGAGGAAATAATTGAAGTGGCGAAGGGTGGAAGAGGCGGCTTTGGAAACGCCCATTTTAAAACAGCTAAAAATCAGGCTCCTTCCTTTGCCGAACTTGGTGAGCCGGGTGAAGAAAAAGAATTAAGACTCGAACTTAAATTGATCGCCGATGTCGCCATAATAGGCATTCCCAGCGTGGGTAAGTCTACCTTAATTTCTGTAATCTCAAATGCCAAACCGAAAATTGCCGACTATCCTTTTACAACTATCGTCCCTAATTTAGGCGTTATCTCGGTTGACGATTTTTCTTTTGTAGCCGTCGATGTTCCTGGTTTAATTGAAGGCGCTTATAAGGGTAAGGGTTTAGGTGATGCATTTTTGCGGCACATTGAAAGGTCTAGAATTATCGTTCATCTTTTAGATATTACCTCAGAAGATATAATTTCCGATTACAATATTTTGAGAAAAGAATTGCAGCTTTTTAATCCTATTCTGTCAGAAAAACCGGAGATAATTAGTGTCAACAAGATTGACGCGGTAAACAGTGGACAGTTAACAGTTAATAAGCAAGAAATTAAAGATGAGTTTCGAAAAATAACCAAAAAACCGGTGTTTTTTATCTCGGCAGTTACAAAGGAAGGGATTCCCGAACTGCTTTATGAAATAGTTAGAGAGCTTAAATACATACCTCGACCGGTTTTTGTAAAAGAAAAGTTAAAAGTTTTTAGGCCGCAGGAAAAGTTACTTAGAAATTTTAAAATTACAAAAGAAAAAGACGTGTTTACCGTAAGTGGAGCAAGGATAGAGAGGATTGCTTCTCAAACCGATCCGGAAAACCCAGAAGCCTTAGCAAGGCTTTATAAGGTTTTAGAATCGGCCGAGCTTATCCCGGCGCTTATAAAAGCCGGCATCAAAGAAGGCCATACTATAAAGCTTGGCAGGCGAACCAGCCGCTTTAAAGACGGAAAAATTTTAGTTATTAGCTAATAATTATTATGCTTTCTAAAATTCATAAAGAAGCTTTAAAGATTCCTATTAAAGAATCCAATGAGCCGCTTTTGGACATTAAAAAACATTGTCCTTTAATTTTTATTAAAATTTGGGGGATAAGGGCAAGAGAGAAATCCTTTTATGCCAGAAAAAGTGTTATCAAAAATTTAAACCAAGCTCAGAAAAATTTACCCAAAGGTTTTTATCTAAGAGTAAAAGATGCCTACCGGCCGACAGAAATCCAAAAAAATTATTATAAAAAGGAATACAAAAGATTAAAGAAAAGATTTCCTAAATGGACGGATGCGCAAATCAAAAAAGTACAGGATACCTTAGTTTATCCGCCGGATCAAAAAAATCCGCCTCATACAACCGGCGGAGCGCTGGATATAACTTTAACTAAAAGTTTTAAAACCGGCAAAAGCATTCCAATGGAAATTAAAAGTTTGTCAAAACATCTCCAAAATAAAACTTTAAACAAAGATTTGCCAAACTATATTAAAAGAAATCGCAAAATTTTATACGATGCCATGCAAAAGGCCGGTTTTTCTAACTACCCGGAGGAGTGGTGGCATTGGTCCTTTGGCGATCAACTTTGGGCATTAACTTGCAACAAAAAATATGCTATTTATGGTAAAGTGCCGCAAGAACTATTACCTCGGTTTTAAAAACATAAATGGCGTTTTTCTTTAGTAAATAAGATGATAAAATTATAAATAATTATGTGTGGAATTATAGGTTATATAGGTAAAAAGAAAACCCTGCCGGTTTTAATTGAAGGATTAAAAAGGCTTGAATACCGCGGATACGACTCGGCCGGTTTTGCGGTTTTAGACAAAGATAAAATTTTTGTTAAAAAGGCGGTCGGTCGAATTTATAACTTGGAAAAGAAAGCTGATTTTAAAAAAGAGTACACCTTAGGAATTGCTCATACCCGCTGGGCAACCCACGGAGAGCCGACCGAAGAAAATGCCCATCCGCACTTAAGTTTAAATGGCGAAATTGCCGTTGTTCATAATGGCATAATCGAAAATTATCAATC
Organism: bacterium; assembly: GCA_037442065.1. GTDB lineage: Bacteria > Patescibacteriota > CPR2_A > CG2-30-33-46 > CG2-30-33-46 > JBBIQZ01. The sequence goes on from JBBIQZ010000022.1 coordinate 6,152, forward strand.
CTTAAAAGAAGAGCTCTTAAAAAAGGGTTATAAATTTAAGTCCCAAACCGACTCAGAAGTCTTAGCTTATTTAATTGAGGAAAATTACAAAGGTGATTTAAAAGAAGCGGTTTTAGAATCTTTAAAAAAAGTTATAGGGACTTATGGTTTGGCTGTTGTATCTTCAAAAAATCCCGGCGAAATTATTGCCGCTAGACTTGGAAGCCCTTTAATATTAGGAATCGGTGAGGAAGAAAATTTCATCGCTTCTGATGTTTCGGCAATTTTAGGCCATACCAAGCAAGTCGTTTTTTTAAATGACGGCGAGGTCGCGGTTGTAAAAAAAGATAGTTTTGAAATTTCCGATATTAATAACCAAAATATTAATTCTAAAATTTCAGAAATTGAATGGAACTTGGAAGATTCAGAAAAGCAGGGGTATCCTCATTTTATGATTAAAGAAATTTTAGAGAGCCCTTTGGTAGTAGAGAATGCCTTAAGGGGACGGCTTTTAGAAAAAGAGGGTACGGTAAAATTAGGCGGATTAGAAGAAGCGGAGGATCGCTTAAGGAAAATTAATAAAATTATTATTGTGGCCTGTGGTACTGCTCGTTATGCCGGCTTGGTTGGTGAATATATGCTGGAAGAATATGCAGGAATCCCTACGGATGTTGAGTTTGCTTCCGAGTTTCGTTACAGAAAACCGGTTTTAGAAGAAAAAACCTTAGTTTTAGCCATTAGTCAATCTGGCGAAACCGCCGATACTTTAGAAGCTATAAGAGAAGCAAAAAGAAAAGGCGCTTTAACTTTGGGAATTGTAAATGTGGTTGGTTCTACCATTGCCAGAGAAGTTGATGCCGGACTTTACAATTATGCCGGTCCGGAAGTTGCCGTAGCTTCCACTAAAGCTTTTGTTTCTCAATTAACAGTTTTGGTACTTTTAACTTTAATGCTCGGCCGGCAAAGAGGCATGTCTTTGGCTACCGGCCAAAATATAATAAAAGAATTAGAAGGTTTGCCCTTGAAGATTAAAGAGGTTCTGAAGGGGAAAGAAAAAATTAAAGAAATTGCTAAAAAATATGCAGGTTACTCCAACTTTATGTATTTGGGAAGAAAATACTCTTTTCCTATTGCCGAAGAAGGGGCTTTAAAACTTAAAGAAATTTCTTATATTCATGCCGAAGGCTTTCCGGCCGGCGAAATGAAGCATGGTTCCATTGCCTTAGTTGATAAAAATTTTCCGGTTTTTGCCATTGCTCCCAAAGATAGCGTTTTTGAAAAAAATCTTTCTAATATAGAAGAGATAAAAACTAGAAAAGGAAAAATAATTATTTTAACAACCGAAGGTCAAAAACAGGTAGAAAAATTGGCCGAAGATGTAATTTATATCCCTAAGACTTTAGAATTTTTAACGCCGATTTTGGCAGTAGCGCCGCTTCAACTTTTTGCATATTATGTAGCCGCCCAAAAAGGTTTAGATGTTGATAAGCCCAGGAATTTAGCTAAAAGTGTGACCGTGGAATAATGGAAGAGAGGGGCCCAAAACTGGCCTGGCCGGTTTAGAGCCCAAAAAACAATGTATGAAAAAAGCACTTACATCTTGCTTTCTCAAACGGGAACTGTTCTTTAGCGGGTTATCAAATTTTATACCAAAGCAAAATATAATCATGCTTCTTTAAGTTTTGATAAAAGTTTGTCTAAGCTTTATAGTTTTGCCCGCAAAAAGCCCAGGAATCCTTTTGTTGCTGGATTTATTTTAGAAAATATTAACCAAGGTCTTTTTAGATTAAAAACTAAAACAACTTGCTGCGTTTACGAATTAAAAGTTTCTGCTTTAAGCTACGAAAAACTTAAAAAGGTTATTCGGTCTTTTGAGAAAGATAAGCATCTTTATAAATTTAATGTTTTAAGTCTTTTGGGTTTTTTGGTAAAAAAACCGCGGAAAGATAGATATAAAAAATATTGTGCGGAGTTTATTGCCGAAGTTTTAGCCTATTCAAGAATTTACCGTTTTGATAAACCATTTGCCTTGGTAGAGCCGGATGATCTTCGTAAAATTAACGGCATCAAAAAAATATTTGAGGGCCAATTAAGAAATTACCCTTTTAAGAAATCCAAAATTGAAGTTTAAAAAATTGTAAATAATTTTAAATGATTAAGCCTTTAAAAGGTTTACAATCTTTTTATGGTAAAAATCTTGGGAATAAGCGGAAGTTTAAGAAAAAATTCTTACAATTCTGGCCTTTTGCGAAAAATTAAAGAATTACTGCCTAAAGGTTTTAAGATGGAGGTTTACAATCTTTCTAAGCTTCCTTTATATAATACCGATTTAGAAAAACCTCATTTTCCGAAAGAGGTTTTGAATTTTAAAAGAAAAATTAAGGGAGTGGATTATCTTTTAATTTCTACTCCTGAATACAGTCATTCCTTAAGCGGCGTTTTAAAAAACGCCTTAGATTGGGCTTCTCGCCCCTATGATGAAACAATGCCAACAATAAAAAAGAAAACTTTTATAATGGGGGTTTCTACCGGCAGGCTTGGCACCAGAAGAGCTCAAAGAGATTTAAGAAAAATTTTAATTCCTTTACGAAATCAAGTTATTAAAACCCCCCGTCTTTATATAAATTTTGCCGAAGAGAAATTTAATAAAGAAGGAAATTTAACTGATCTTAAAACCATAAAAAAACTAAAAGAGCTTGTGAAAAAAATAAAATAAGGTTTAACAGGGCCAATTTTTTGCCCCGTCCAAAGGGCAAAAAATTAGCCCAACTTTCCTAACTCATTGAAGATAAACTCCAGTCTTGTTAAAATAGGACTGGTTGTTTTTATTTGGGCCTGTGGCGTAGTTGGTAGCGCGCCTCCATGGCATGGAGGAGGTCGTCGGTTCGATCCCGATCAGGTCCACCAAAGTTGATTTACCGAAGAAGTTGCCTCGGCGTTTCGCGCCTCGGCAGTGGTTTCCGCCAAGAAATCCCAAGGGGTTTTGAAATCCACCGCCAAGATTCCCGCCGAAATTCTGCGGTTCGAGCCGATGGAAACAAGAAAATCTCTCGCCCCCGAGAGATTTTCTTGTTTAGAGAGATTTTGTGCTTGGTTGGCTTCAATAATCCAGTTTCGCATGAGTTCGAGCCAATGATTACCTTTTCGCTCAAAATCAGATAATTTCTCCTCAATTGTTTTCTTTTCCGCCATTAAAGCGTTCTTGCGTGCCTGATATTCCGCCAACTCCAACGCTTCGGCTAAATATGCGTCAGTTAGCCGTTCCAGCTTGTCTTTAATGGCGGAAATTTGATTGCGGAGATTTTGAGCGAAAAGGTTTGATGAGTGGCGGGATTCTCCGTTCTCATTTTCCAGTTTTGCCAAAAACTTCTCCCGCCATTCATCGGGCAAAGAAACTTTTTGACAGAGTTCTTTCACTTGTTCAGTCAAAATTTCCTCCCGCAAAAAGCGATTTTCAGTACACGAAATAGTTTTGCTCTTGTGGGTGCAACGATAGTAAAT
>JBBIQZ010000023.1:0-533 GCA_037442065.1 bacterium
CGGCATTCAGCTTCCAGCCATTAGTTGAATCATAAGTAATTGACCTATACCAACCGTCGCTTGTATAAAAGTTAGCTCCCCAAGCTGAACTTTTGTTTTTATCCGTGTCTCTTATGTTATTTACAATCTCTATTCCTTCTTGAGCCAAAAAAGAAGCTTGGGTTTTATATTTGGAAGAACTGGCGGCCACAAATGTGTTGGTAATTAAACCTAAAACAGCAATTACCACAACCACAATAATCATTGTGGCAATAATCATTTCAATTAAAGTCTGGCCTTTTTGATATTTAAAATTTTTCCTTTTCATTTTACTGAACCTGGATTTGCCCTGATTTAAAGTTTACAGTTACAGTTTTGATTTTAGTTGAATCATTAATGTCTGACAAAACAACAGAAACTGTGGTATAGCTGGAATTGCCATCAAAAAATACCTGGCGTCCACTGATTAATTCAGAAGTTTTAAAAACTATGCTGTGAGTTCCGAAAGTATATGTTCCATTTGGAGAGGCTGTTTCAATCCTTAAAATTTTTAC
>JBBIQZ010000023.1:577-9616 GCA_037442065.1 bacterium
TAGTAACTGTATCACTTCCATCATAGGTGTTTGGGGTACCTGTGGTTAAATCAGTAAAAGAAATATATTGCTGGTTTGAAGAAAGATCTATTTCCACCCCATAGCCCGAAACGTTAGAAGGAGAACTAATACTAACATTTGGCTGCGGCGCCTGGGCTCTGTCTCTGGCTTGAGTTAAGGCCAATTGTATTAAGCTGGCGGCCGTATCCAGCTCGTTTGATTTTTGATTAGGCACTAAACGAACCATTGTTACCCCTAAAAGAATAGCTAAAATGGCAACGACTATCACAAACTCTATTAGAGTAAACCCAGCACTTTTCGAAAAGTGCTTGGTAAAGGCTTTTTGGTTTCCCATCTTATAATATTCTAACGCTTTTATAACAAGAAACCAAATTTTGCTAAGGGTCCAACCCTTAGCAAGGATTTAGCAATTTTAGGTATAAAAAAACAGCCCCGAAGGGCTGTTTTTTATTAATTGCTTACGTTTGGTACACCTGAACCCTCTGCATTAGGGGCACTAATAGTATAGTTACAGCTTGTATCAACCGTGGTAAACCTATAGTAATAAGTAGACCCTTTTGGATCCTTAGGATAATCACTTCCAGAAAGGTAAGTACTTGGGGGATTACTATCCTTAAAAGCTAAAGCTGCTCCCTCTACAGCCGCTTTCCCTGTAATATCAACATTAGTGGCAGCATTACAGCCTCCCCCTTTTGCTTTGTATTGTTCTATGGCTGTTCGTATTTGATTCATATCAGCACTCCTTCTACTATTTCTTGCATCAGCTGAAGAGCTCCCAATCCTAATAATTACCAATCCGGCTAAGATAGCAATGATAGCAATTACCACAATAAGTTCAATTAGGGTAAAACCTTTTGATTTATTGAACATTTTTTCTCCGAGGTCTCGGAATATTTATCTCTTTACCGAGACGAACCCCTTACTTAAATTTTTAAGTGAGTGGCCATCAATTAAATTTTTTATTTTCGACCAAATTGTTTTTCTCTTTTAAATTATAAAAGCTTTAATATAGCTGTCAATAGAAAGCTCTCATAGCTATTGTTTACCGACAGATCTGGTGGCGTCATACAAAGGCATAATAACTGAAGAAACCATCAAAGCAACTAGAATTCCCATAACAACAATCAAAACCGGCTCTAAAATTCTAGATAAATTATTAATATTGTTTTCTACTTCACCTTCAAAAAAATCAGCCATTTTGCCCATCGAAGTGTCCAAAGTGCCGGTTCCCTCGCCAACCTTTACCATTTGCTTTATAATCCTTGGGAATTTTTTGGTATTCTTAAAAGCATTGATTAAACTTGAACCGTTTCTTACTTCTTGGGTTATTTTTAAAATATCTCTTTTGTAATGAATATTTCCTACCGCATCAGCAGTGATCTCTAACGCTTCTACAACCCCAATTCCGCCAGAAATCAGGGTCGTTAAAGTGCGGGCAAAACGCGCCATATAGACCTTTTTAATAATCGGGCTGGCTAAAGGAATATTAATTTTAATAAAAGCCCAAATGTCGCCGCCACGAGGAGATTTAAAATAAATTCTTAAGAAAAATCCGGCCACAAAAATCCCTGGAATCAAAGCCCACCACCAATGGATAAAAAGTTCACTAGAAAATATTAATACTTGAGTTAGCAAAGGAAGCTTAACTCCAGCGCCTTCCAAAATAGGCTTAAGCCTAGGGATAACAAAAGAAACCATTAAAATAGAAACAGCAATTAAAGTTGTTAGAATAAAAGCCGGATAAATCATCGCTCCTTTTATTTTGGTACGAAGTTCGTAATCTTTTTCTAATTGCTCGGCTAGCTTTAAAAGAACTACATCCAGCTTTCCTGAGGCCTCCCCGGCTTTAATCATATTTACATAAATTGTTGAAAATGTATCCGGATATTTGGCCAAAGCTTGGGAAAGCGATTCTCCACCCTCCACATCCTTAGCGGATTGGGCAATTATTTCGGCGAATTTAACATTTATTTCTTCATCAGCCAAAGTCCTTAAAGAATCAACAATCGGCAAGCCGGCGTTAATCATTACCGAGAACTGCTTAGAGAAAATCATCAGCTGTTTTAATGAAATCTTTGAATAAGTTCTAAATAAAGCCTGGGGGCTAAAAGACTCTTTAGGTTTTATACTTACCGGAAAAACGCCTTTTTCTGCCAAAAGTTCCCCGGCCTTTTCTTCGGTAGAAACATCAATCACGCCGGTTTTTAGATTACCGTATTTATCCCTTACTTTGTAATTAAAAACTGGCATAATTTCCTTTCAACTAATCAAGAGGAACAGAGTTATCTTTAAGATCATCTATCTTTTTTAAGAGATTTTTATCTATAGTTAAAGAAGAACTTTGCTTAGCTTTAGGCTTTGACAAAGTTTCTAAAATCAAGGGATAGACCAGAAAATACAAAATGCCCAAAATAACTATAATGGTTGCTAAAATAAATATTAAATTTTTATTTTTTGTTTTGTACACTTAAGCTCCAGAAACATTAACTTTTAAAGTAAAAGATGTGGCCCCTTCACCTTCATTGAAAGACAAGGAAGTAATTTCTATAATTAGCTGGTTTTCTTCTAGCGTTTCTAAAAATTTCTTAAAATCATTGTTACTTCCAGATAAATTTAAAGTGGCTGTAACTTTTTCTTCATTAGTTTCTGGTGTAAAAGAAGTTATTAAAAGATTTGATTTCTTAGCGATTTTTTCAATTTGAGCCAAAAACTGCTCGGTGTCTTTCTGATTTTTTGCTATTTTATCTAAAACTGCAACTTCGGATGATAAATTAGGAAATTCATCTTTTAATTTAGAAAATTGATCTAGACTAATATTTACTCCGCTTAAATTATCTTTCTTGGTTTGAATTTCTTTCTCTTGGCGCAAAATGAAACTATAAAAAGGAGAAAGGACAAAATAAGAAATTAGCAAAATAGAAAAGAAAGTAAGCAAATTTAATAAAGGTAGATGTTTTTGGAATTGCTCTAAATTTATTTTATCTTGAATTTTCATTTACTTACCATTTCTTTAGTTGCCTTAAAAGCTAAAGAAAAGTTTACGTTTTGGCCTTGAGTAGACATTGATTTTACTGTTGTTTCTAAAAAACCTTCTTTTTTAAGGGTTTTTAGGAATCGGGAAACTTCGGCAATTCCATCCTGAGTTTGCCCTCCTAAAGTTACTAAGAAACTTTCGTCCACTTGAATATTGGAGATTTTAATCTTATCCGTACTTAAACTATTCAATTTATCAAAAAGCTTGGAAAAATAAGTATGGTTTTCTAAAATATTTAGCGCCGGGTGGGATCTATATTTTTCAAAAGTTTCTTTAAAATCTCTTAGGGAATCTTCTTTATCTTTTAAGGCTTGATTTTGGGATTCTATATCCTTAAGCTTTAAAGTATCTAAAAAATATCTTGCTCCTAAAGTTATCGACAACAAAGCAAAAGTTAAAAAAGAAATAACCAATGTTTTTACAAACGCCGGCTTAACATTGACCCTTTTTTCTTCTTGTGGGATAAGATTGATCCTCAATTTTTCCTCAAGGTTATCAAACCATAATCCTTAAGCCATTGCAAGACCACAAGCTACAGCAAAGCGAGGCCCCATTTTAACTAATTGCTCCGAATTTTTAATTCCCGAGCAATCGATTTTAGCCCAAGGATTAGCAACTTTTACTTCCAATGATATAGCCTGCGACAAGTAATCAACTAAGTTAGGAATATTAATACAACCGCCGGCAACATAAACTTTGGAAATTTCTTTTTTTGTCTTTTCTAGAAAATAATTAGAAAGTCTTTTAAACTCTGAGACTACAGTTTCCGCTGAAGGCTTTAGGGCTTTGTAAACCTCACCCTTTCTTTTAGACTTTAAAAATCCGCATTCATAAAGAATTTTCTTTTTATTTTCCGATTCTTTCCCAATACCGGCCAAAGACCTAACCATCTCGTTTTCGCCAACTTTTAAGTTCCTAACAACCTTTAAATTGCCACTTTCAACTAAACTGCAGGTAGAAAAACTTACCCCCAAATGAATGATAATAGCATCTTCGCCTTCGTTAGTAAGTGAACGAGTTAAAGCAACGGGTTCTATTTCTAAAGTTATGGGGTTAAGGCCACTTGTTTTTAAAATATTTAAATATTTATTAACCAAATCTTTAGGTGTAGTAACTAAAAAAATCTCTAGGCCGTTTTTTTGATCTATTACTTCCCAACTTGCTACTTTTTTTTCGGGGTAATCGCCAACTTGTTTCTTAATTTCCCATTTCATGGCATAGGCTAATTCGTTTTCCGGCATTTGAGGAAGATTTAAGACGGCTGTGAAAACCTCTTCTGAAGGAATAGCTGAAGAAACATTATTTGTATGACACCCGGCATCTTTTATGAGGTTTTTAAGATAAGAAGAAAGAGTTGATAAACCCTCTTCGCTTTCCGAAGATAAAAGCCTTTGAGGAAGGATCGTCTCCCCTAAAGATTTTAGAAAGAATCTTCCCCTTTTTCTTTCTAATCCAACTAACTTCAAAGACCCCGAACCGATATCTATACCTAATAACGATTTCATTTTTGTGCTAAATTAACTAATTTAATTTTAGCTAAACATAAACTTAAAGTAAACAATTGTTAATGGACGTAAACTGGATCACCGATGTTGGCCCAATCGTAAATTGCTTTAGCCGGTCCCACGCCAAGCCTTATGCAGCCATGCGAAACAGCTCTTCCTAATAAATTTGCTCCTTCTTTGTAGCCATTAGGGTATTCCGGCAATTCGTGAATGCCATAACCGTTCCAATTTATAGCCATCCACCAAGGCATATAGAGATTGTACTCTTTAGAATAAGCCCTAGAAATTTTATTTTTTATAGACTGCATTCCCGTAGGAGTGGGGTAATTCCAGGCGCCTGTTGAAACTTTAAATCGATAAACCGCCTGACGGTCTTGGAAAGCAGTTAAGGTTTGGGTTTTAAAATCCACATCAATATATTTGCCATCCATTATGGGCTCGATATTAGCTATTCTTAGCCTTTCTTCATCTCTCTTTTTTTGCTCTTCGGCTTTAACCTTTTTAACCGCCTCTTTGGCTTTCTGGGAGATATTTTTAAAATTTATCACTTTAGAATCGAAGACTCCGGGAATATATGACCCTTCTTTTGTGTTTTCCAAGTTATCAATAATCGGCTGAGATTCTTGGTAAAAATCTTGAGTAAATTTTAAAACATTAGGCAAATAAGCAAAGGATGCCCCGGCTTTCTGCGGCAAGAAAAATATCAAAATTGAAAATAGAAGGAAAAATTTTTTCATTTAATTAACAGAAGGACTCCCAAAATCATTATTAAACAGGCAAAAGATTTCCTTAATAAATTTTCTTCTTTAAATAAAGAACCGCCGATTAATGCCGCAAAAAAACTGGCCATTTGCCTAAAGGGCAAAACCAAAGAAACTAAGGTTAAGGAAACTGCCTGAAAGTAAGCCAAGTTACCTAAATTTTTTAAAAAGGCTGTTAAAATAACCCAACTGCCTTTAATGCTATAAGCTTTTTTTATGCCTTCTTTTTTTTCCATTATAAAAAGAATCAAAAATGTAGAAACGGCTAAAAATAATTGACTAAAAAATAACAAACTAATTACAGAAACTTTATAAGTTAAAATTAATTTATCCATCATGGCAACAGTTGCCAAAAGCATAAGAGCAATTATTAAATACTGTTCATACTTGGAGTTAAATATTTTTTTTATCGGCTGTAAAAAATCCTTTGGTGAAAAATCCACTAAATAAGCCCCTGAAACCAAAATGACTAATCCAAAAAGCTTGTAGTTGGTTAAAGATTCTCCCAAAATAAAAAAAGCATAAGAAAACAAAAAAAGCGGCATTAGATTATTTAGGGGAGCCACGGTAGAAATGGGCAGTTTCCTTAAAACCGAAAACTGAAGAAATAACCCAACGGCTAATATTAAACCTTGAAAAAAAATAAATATAAATGCCTCTGCCGGCGGGATTTCCACGAATGGAATAATGGGAATAAGAATAACAAATTGAGCGGTTGCTAAAACGGTCAAAAATTCCAAGCCGTTTTCAAAAACTAAAACCCTTTTTGAAGTTATTAAATGAATGCCTATAAAAATAGTACAAATAAAAGCAAAAAGATACCACGACATAAAATTTATCTATTACTTAACAAAATTATACAATAAAAAAGCTTTATCAAAAATACTACTTATATTGATAAATTACCCCTGATGTGCTAATATTTATACATTGTAAAAATCAATCAAGGGGTCGTTAGCTCAGTTGGTTAGAGCACCTGCCTTTTAAGCAGGGTGTCCTGGGTTCGAGTCCCAGACGACCCACCAAACTCCGCTTCCTTTGGAAGCTTCGCTTGGCAAGCCAAATTAAAAAAGTTGAGTATTTCTTTCATTATAGTTTAAGATAGCGGAGTTTGCCCTGCGTAGCCTCGGCGAAGTAGGGCAACATTTTAGTTTTTTGATAGCAAATCAAAATTAAGCAACCAAAAAATCTTCTAGCGGGCTTTTAAAAATTTTCCTAATATTAGAGAATTTTTTTTAAAACTTTTTTGTTGCATCAACTTAAATAATTTGCTAAATTTAATTTATTATGACTGAATTGCAAAAAGGAAGAATAAAATTAGTAATTGTTTTTTTAGCAGTTTTGATCTTTATGGTGCTAACTTTTTTATTATCAAAAGCTTAAATTAGTAAATTAGCCATTAGGAATCAGCCACTAGTAAATTCCCAGGTTGGGAATTTTTTAAAAAAACCCTTAAAAAACAATGCCTAATTACTGGGGCCTGATCACTTTTCTTTCGATTTCCTCTTTTAAAGAATTAATTTGATCTCTTATTTTGGCAGCCCTTTCAAATTCCAAAGCCTCGGCATATAAATTCATTTCTTCTTCTAACTTTTCCAAAACATGAGAAACTTCGTCTTTAGGAATTTGGGAAAGCTTTAGGGGTTTTTCTTCTTCTTTTTTTAATTCGGCAAAACTTTCTTTTATTGCTTTTTTGATACTTTTAGGGGTAATATTATTCTTCTTATTATAATCTTTTTGAATTTTTCTTCGCCTTTCAGTTTCTTCTATTGCTTGTTTTATGGATTGGGTTTTAATGTCTGCATAAATAATCGCTTTTCCTGAAATATGACGGGCGGCCCGGCCAATGGTTTGAATTAAAGAAGTTCCCGATCTTAAAAATCCTTCTTTATCCCCGTCTAAAATTAAGATTAAAGAAACCTCCGGAAGATCTAATCCTTCGCGTAAAAGATTTATTCCCACCACCACATCATAAGCTCCAGACCGCAAATTTTTTAAAATATCCAAACGTTTTAAGGTTTCAATGTCGGAATGAAGATAATTTACTTTTATTCCCAATTCGGTTAAATATTCTGATAAATCTTCGGCCATTCTTTTGGTTAGAGTTGTTACCAAAACTCTTTGCTTTTTAGTTATTCTTTCTTGGATTTGGGAAATTGCATCGTCTATTTGGCCTTCGGCCGGTCTTACCTCAATTTCCGGATCTAGGATTCCAGTCGGCCTTATTACCTGCTCGGTAACACCGCCTATCTCCCTTTTTTGATGATGAAGATTTATAAGGTCTTGGTATTTTTTTAATTCCCCATTCGAACTTTTTTTAAGTTCGTACTCTCCGGGAGTTGCCGAAACAAACACTACCCTATTAAATCGCCCTTCAAATTCCTTAAATTTTAAAGGCCTGTTTTCTAAGGCCGAGGGAAGTCTAAAACCGTATTGAACTAAAGTTTTTTTACGAGCACGGTCACCTTCATACATTCCACCAATTTGGGGAACGGTAATATGCGATTCATCAATAAATAAAAGGTAATCTTTGGAATTGGCTAAAAAATAATCAATTAAAGTAAAAGGAGGATCGCCTAGCTTCCTGCCGGATAAGTAAAGAGAGTAATTTTCTACTCCCGGGCAATAACCGGTCTCATTAATCATTTCTAGATCAAATTCGGTTCTGTGTTTTAATCTTTGAGCTTCTAAATCCTTGCCTTGCTTTTTAAATTCAGAAATTCTCAACTCTAACTCTTCTTCTATTTTAGTTAAAGCCAAAGGCAAACGATCGCTGGGGGCTAAAAAATGTTTAGCCGGAAAAATAGTAATTTCAGTTAAATTTTTTATTCTTCTTGAGGTTAAAGGATCAACCTTAGAAAGCCTTTCAATCTCATCGGCAAAAAATTCTAAACGTATTGCTTCGTCCTCATAAGTTGGAAAAATATCTATTACATCCCCCTTCACTCTAAAAGTTCCTCTTTTAAAATCAATATCGTTTCTTTCATACTGCAAAACGGTTAATTGCCTTAAAATATCCGATAAAGAACGCCTTTCGGCTTTTTTGAAATTCAAGCTTACGCTTTTGTAATCTTCCGGCGAACCCAAACCATAAATACAAGAAACCGAAGCAACAATAATAACATCTTTTCGGGTTAATAAATTGGCTGTTGCCTGATGACGAAGTTTATCAATTTCTTCATTTAGAGAAGTTTCCTTTTCGATATAAGTATCGCTTGTGGGCATATAAGCTTCCGGCTGATAATAATCGTAATAAGAAACAAAATAACCCACGGCATTTCCGGGAAAAAAATCCCGAAATTCAGAGCAAAGTTGGGCCGCTAAAGTTTTATTATGCGAAATAATCAAAGTTGGCTTTTGAAGATTTTCGATAACCTTGGCCATAGTAAAAGTTTTCCCAGAACCGGTAACTCCTAGGAGAGTTTGGAAATCTCTACCGTCTTTTAGACCTTTGGTTAACTTTTCGATGGCCTGCGGCTGGTCGCCTTTTGGCTTAAATTTTGAAACTAACTTAAATTTCTCCATGGTAAATCCTAATTATACCATGGGGATGATCTTTTAAAAAGCATTTTAAGGTAATAAAAAAGAGCGGTTGGACCACTCTCAATTTGTTTTTATTGGTATAATTAGTTTAAATCATCAGATGAGAAAAACTTTCGCCTAAAGGGAATAAGAGTTCTAAAGAGCAAAATCAAGAAGATTTTTGACTTGGTGAGCT
>JBBIQZ010000024.1:0-9280 GCA_037442065.1 bacterium
CACTTATTTTGGGGGTTTTAAGGGTTATTGCAATGTTTACCTTAGCGGCCGGAGTAAGTATTGTAACTTGGGTTCCCTTTCCTTCTCTTCCCCTTTTTACTTGGGGAGTTTGGCTTTTTTTAATAACTACTCCTATTCAGTTTATCGGCGGCTGGACATTTTACAAAGGTGCATACAATGCTTTAAAAAATAGAAGCCTAAATATGGACTTTTTGATCGCTATGGGAACTCTAACTGCTTATATCTACAGTGTATTTATTGTATTTTTTCCGCAAGTTCTCCCCGTAGATGAAAAGAACGTTTACTTTGAAGTTTCGGCAGTCATTATCGCTTTTGTGTTACTGGGGAAATTTATGGAAGATTATATAAGAAGAAGAACATCTATGGAAGTTAGAAAGTTGCTTGATTTAAGACCAAAGACCGCTCATGTTTTAAGAGAAGGCAAGGAAGTTGAAATTAAAGCAGAAGAAATTATGAGCGGCGAAATTGTTGTTGTAAGGCCTGGCGAAAAAATACCCGTTGATGGAGAAGTTGTAAGCGGCGAAACTTATGTTGACGAGTCTATGGTAACCGGTGAAAGCATACCTGTTTTAAAGAAAAAAGGCAGCGAAGTTATTGGAGGAACAATAAATAAACACGGGTCAATAAATTTTAAAGCAACAAAAGTTGGTTCCCAAACAACTCTTATGCAGATTGTAAAAATGGTAGAAGAAGCTCAATCATCCACCGCTCCGATACAAAGAATAGCTGACAAAGTGAGCTCCTATTTTGTTCCGGCTGTTATCGGAATCGCAGCTCTATCGTTTATTGCCTGGACCTTTTTAGGAAATTTTACCTTAGCTATTTTGTCTTTTGTAGCGGTTTTGATTATATCTTGCCCGTGTGCTTTAGGTATTGCCACACCAGCAGCTTTGATGGTTGGTGTAGGAAAGGGAGCAGAAGAAGGGATTTTAATTAGGGGAGGGGAGTTTTTAGAAAGAGCCTACAAACTTAAAAAAGTAGTTCTTGACAAAACAGGTACTTTGACAAAGGGAGAACCGGCAGTTACAGACGTTCTGTCTGTAATTGAAACCAAAGACCAAAAACCAAAGACCCAAAACCAGAGCTTATCAGAAGAAGAAGTGCTTTTTTATGCTGGTTCGGCGGAGAAACTTTCTGAGCATCCCTTAGCTTATGCAATTATTAAAAAAGCCGAGGAAGATAAAATAAAATTATCCCAAGCTTTAAATTTTAAAGCAATAACCGGCAAAGGAGTTTCGGGAGAGATTTTAGGAAAAAATATTTTAGTTGGTAATGAAAAATTAATGAGGGATAATAATATCTTAGTCCAAGATTTTAAAAAAGATCTAGAAAGATTAGAAAATGAAGGGAAAACAGTAGTATTTGTTGCAGTTTCAGGTAAGGTGGTCGGACTATTAGCAATTACTGATCCTTTAAAAGAGAATTCTCAAACAGCGGTTAAAGCATTGCAGAAAATCGGTATTGAAGTTACCATGCTTACGGGCGATAATAAAAGTACAGCCGAAGCAGTAGCTAAAAAAGTAGGAATCAAGGATGTAATTGCCAATGTTTTGCCCCAAGAAAAACAAGAAGTTATAAAAAAATTACAATCCCAAGAAAATGTTGTGGCAATGGTTGGGGATGGCATAAATGATTCGCCGGCTTTAGCGCAAGCAGATATTGGAATTGCCATTGGTTCCGGCAGCGATGTTGCCAAAGAGACAGGTGGAATAATTTTAGTGAAAGACGATTTAAGAGATGTGGTTAAATCAATAAAATTATCAAGAAAAACAATGCAGAAGATAAAGCAGAATTTATTTTGGGCATTCTTTTATAACTCAGTGGCAATACCTGTTGCTGCCTTTGGTTTTTTAAATCCCATCATTGCGGCCGCAGCCATGGCTCTAAGTTCTCTTTCGGTAGTTTTAAATTCAGCTTTACTTAAAAGATTTAAGTTTAGAGAGGAGGAAACACTATAAAATGAAAAATAATATCAAAATTATTTTAGCAATATTTGGTATTCTTACTTTTATAATCGTAATCGTAATGATTGTTCTAAATGTACCCGAATCCGAAAAGACAAAAACAAATTATAAAAAGGACGATCCGAATCGGCCGATCGCTGTACTACAAACGGACAAGATTGATTGGGGTGAAATTAGTCTCAAAGATACAAAAGAAGGCGAGGTCGAGCTTAGAAACGACGGCGTCTCGCCTTTGGAAATTCTAAAGCTTTCGACCAGCTGTGACTGTACCTCAGTTAAGCTTTTCTATAACGGCAGTGAGACAAAAGAATATAGCATGGATATGGAAGGCATGCGCCAGGCGATGAATAGTAAAATTTCGATCGCCTCAAAAACATCAGCAAAACTAAAAGTAATTTACAGGCCGTTTGTGATGCCAGTAAATGGGGCTGTAATACGACAGGTTTTTATTGAAACGAACGATCCGGTAAATCCAAAATTAGAAATTAAAGCGAGTGCGATGGTGAATAAATGAACATTCAGTTTCTTTTTGGCATCTCTCTTACAGCGTCATTTTTGGCTGGGATACTTGCCCTTTTCGCACCTTGCTGTATTACTTTTCTTTTTCCCGCTTATCTCGGTACGATCTTTAAAGAAAACAAGAAAGTAATTTTCTATACCTTTATCTTTGCGCTGGGCATTTCTTTTGTCCTTATCCCGATCGCTTTAGGATTTAGATTTTTTATCTCGTTTTTTTATTCGTTTCATTCGCAAGTTTATTACATAGGGGCGCTTCTTATGATATTTATGGGACTTATGACTCTAAAGCCGATGTTCCATTTGCCGCAAATAATGGCGCCAAAGTCTATAACCAAAAAGAATTTAAATATTTTGTCGGTATTTTCTCTAGGTATAGTTTCCGGTATCACTTCAGCCTGCTGCGCTCCGGTCCTTTTTGCCGCCATTACCCTGACAACGCTTTCACCGAGTCTTTTTCAAGCACTATTTGTTTCTCTGGCTTATGTTTTCGGGATCGTTTTTCCGCTTTTCTTGCTTTCTCTCTCTTATGAAAAATTTTCAAAAGTTATTTCCGGGAAAAATCGAAAGAAAACTTACGAGCTTTTTAAATACATCGGTTCGGCCATTTTTATCTTTTCCGGGTTAGCTATTGCTATATTAAATTACCTTGGCAAAATTCAAATGTATCAAACAGAAAGTTACAGCAATACTGTCCGGATGTTTATAATCAATATTTCAGGAGTATTTAAAAATCCGTTTCTGGATATCCCAGCATTTGTCCTAGTCGTTTATCTTTTCTTTTATCTTGGTAAAAAAAGAAAAGACAAATGATTTGAAAATACGTTAAAATATAAATATAAAAAGTCTAAGATTTTACTAATGAAATCTAAATAGTTGAGAAAAAATAACAGATAAGAAAATAAATGAATGTATTTTTAATCGCATTCAGGAATATGACCCGGGAAAAAGGAAGACTTCTTATTACGGCCGGAGGAGTTGCTTTTTCAGTAATTTTGATACTCGTCCTATTGGGTCTCTATTTCGGTTGGCAGACCCAGATGACTCGCTTCTTAGGAAACGTTGATACTGATTTTTGGGTAGGTCAAAAAGGCAGTCGCGACATGAGTCATACCGTTTCTATCATTTCCGCAGAGACACAGCCCCAATTGGAAAAACTAGAGGGGGTTTCTAAAGTAACGCCGTTTATCGGCCGGCAAGTAAGCTTTGATATTTCTGGCAAAGAAGCGCACTTTTTTCTGATCGGGATGGATCAAGACAAAATCATAAAACCCTATAAGATAGTCGAGGGAAGGGAAACTCCGAAAGACGGAGAAATTATAATTGATCAAACATTTGCAAAAACCGAAAACCTTTCTATTGGCGATGAACTTACCTTAAATAATATCAAAATGAAAATTTCTAGTATAAGTTCGGGCGGGAATTTGCTGGTTTATAGCTATGCTTTTACTAATCTTTCAGATGCTAAAAAAATTCTTGATTCAAAAGACTTTGTGAATTATTACCTCGTAAAAACTAATAATAAAGAGGCTGCAAAAAAAGCGATTCAAGAAAATTTCCCCAAAACAGGTATAATGGAAAAGCAAGAATTTTTAGAGAATAACACTAAAATTATTACTGAAACCTTTTTGCCCATAATCGGAGTTTTGACTATAATTGCCATTTCTATCGGAATAGCCGTCATTGGACTTACAATTTTTACGGCAACAGTTGAGAAGAGCCGGGAGTTTGGCGTTCTTAAAGCTATGGGTTACAAGGGTTTTGAGCTTTATCTAATTGCCCTTTTTCAATCGGTTTTCTCCGGTTTCACCGGTTTTACAGCCGGTCTTATTATTACCCCCTTTGTTATTAAAGCAGCCGATTCTTTTACCAGCGCTTTTATCTACGAAATTGATTCCCCAAAGATTTTTTTGGTTTTTATTGCCGTTCTTATAATGAGCGCTGTCGCATCCCTAATCCCCCTAAAAAGAATAATCTCGATTGATCCGGCCGAGGTTTTTAAGGCATAATATGAAAACATTTTTAAAAGTAGAAAATCTTTATAAAACATTTAATCCCGGAGCTCACACCGAGGTCAAGGCAGTTACTGACATTAATTTTGAATTAGCTGCCGGGGAGATTGTTTTAATTATGGGTCCGTCCGGCAGCGGCAAGACGACTTTTCTTACGATGATTGGCGGGCTTTTGACGCCGAGCTCGGGAAAGATCAGTTTCGATGGTGAAGAGATAAGCCAATACTCGCAAAAAAAGCGTACTTTATGGAGACGTAAAAACGCTGGTTTCATCTTCCAATCCTTTAATCTTCTTTCCAATCTTTCGGCTTTTGAGAATATTCTGATCGGAGGGTTTGGTTTAAAGAGACGGAAAGAGCGCGCCGAATTACTTTTGGAAAAGATGATGCTCTCTGATCGTGCAAATACCCAGCCGGATAATCTTTCCGGCGGCGAAAGGCAAAGGGTGGCCATAGCAAGGGCGCTTATGAATGATCCAAAAATAATCATGGCCGATGAACCGACCGCAAACTTAGACAAAAAAATCGGCCATGAGGTGATGAATCTTCTATGCTCTATAGGGTGCAAGGAGGGAAAGGGTGTTATCATAGTGAGTCATGATGAAAGGATCAAGGACATCGCGAACAGGGTGATATATATAGAAGACGGCAAACTAATAAGAGAAGAAATCGGTTTGCATAACAAAGTATGCCGGATGAAAAAGCACTAAATAAAGATAATTAATATTAAATTAATATTAAATAAGAAAGGAGGAAACTATGATGGATTACAATTCTTATCAAAACATGATGGGTAGTGGCGCAGGACTTTTTATGTGGCTGACGTATGTTTTGGTCGTTGTTGTTCTGGTTTTAGCTGCTGTTGCGCTAGCTAAGTATATAAGTAAGAAGTAATTGTAACAAATTCCCTACTTTTAAGAAGATTTATTCTCTAGAGGGTTAAATCATTTTTAGTTATTAAACTAGCGGCTACAAAATAAAGTTTTCATAAGAATAGTTAAAATTTAGCAATCTTTCTTGTAAGTTCTTGAAAAGACGGCATTTGTTTTTTTTATTAACATTAAATTGTTAAAGAAAATTCACATGTTTAAAGAAGGAATTAAGCTAGGTACTATATTTGGGATAAAAATAGTAATTGATTATTCGTGGTTTATTATATTTTTTCTAATCACTTGGGTTTTATCTTTTGGTTATTTTCCGGTCGTTTACAATCTTGATGTAGCATCGAGTTTAATTTTAGGATTTATTACTTCAATTCTTTTCTTTACTTCGGCTTTAATTCACGAGCTTTCTCATTCAGTTGTAGCAAAGACGGACGGAGACCAAATAAAGCAGATTACTCTTTTCCTTTTTGGGGGAGTTGCTCATCTTACTGATGAGCCCAAAACTGCCGGCAAGGAATTTAAGATGGCCATCGCAGGTCCTTTATCAAGTTTGGTTTTGGCTTTTATATTTTTTACTTTAGGTTTTGCAGCTGCTTTTTCCAAATTAACCATTCAAACCATACCAATATTTGAAACATTGGCTGTTTTGAATTTTGTCCTAGCTATTTTTAACCTTTTACCGGGATTTCCTTTAGACGGAGGCAGGGTTTTAAGATCAATAATTTGGGCGGTGACCCATTCTTTAAAAAAAGCAACTTTTTACGCGTCTTTAGGCGGTAGATTTATGGCTTCACTACTTATTGTTATGGGTATTTTAGAAGTGGTTCTTGCCAGAAGCTTCGGTGGAATATGGCTTGTCTTAGTTGGTTTGTTCCTATATCAAGCCGCCGAAGCTAGCTACAAACAAGCTGTTTTTAGGGACTTATTATCTGATGTGGAGGTAAAGGATTTAATGACAGTTGAGTCAAATTTTATTCCTTCTAATTTTAGTTTAATTGATCTGCCTAACAGATTTTTAACCTTTAAGAGAAGAAGCTTTTTTGTCACTGAAGATGATCATATAGTGGGAGTTGTTGGCATAAATCAGGTTAAAGGAATTTCTGAAGATAGGCTTTTTGATTTGCGGGTAAAAGATATAATGGTTAAATTGGATCCAGAATCTTCTTCGGTTAATCCTCACGATTCTATTTTAAGAGCCTTTGAAATTATGAACGAAAATAGAATAGGAAAACTTCCGGTTTTGGAAGAAAAAAGGTTTCTTGGTATAATAAGTTTAAATGATATTGAACAATACTTTAAGATAAAATCAGATCTTGCAGTAGAAAGGAGATAATTATGATTATTTTATATAGAACCCAAGATTGCCCTTATTGTCATCAAGCCAAAGAACTTTTGGATTCAAAAAATATTTCTTATAAGGAAATTGATGTTTCTAAAGATGAGAAGGCTGCTTCGGAAATGGTTAAAAAGTCAGGACAATTGGGGGTGCCGGTTTTGGATATCAACGGCCAGATTGTAGTGGGATTTGATCAAGAAAAAATTTTAGAACTCGTAAAAAATAAATAGCTTTTTGATTGTATTTTTTATTGTGGATAACCAATAAGTTTGGTTATTATTTTTTTGAAGAATAAACAAATGAAAATAACAGAGGCGCAGAAATATGACTTTAAAGAGCCTTTTTTATATGGCCTTGACAAGCATATCTTGGTCTGTATAATGCTCATTTATAGTTTAATCCTGTTAAATAATTTTGTCCGACAGGAACAAAATTAGCACAAAGTGCTATTTAACAGGATAAAAAACAAAACTATTTCCAAAATAAAAACAAAAACCTCATTGGGGGCAGAAACAAAAATACCTTACAAACTTGATTTACCCGGGAGGTTTTTATTAAAACGCACAAACCTTGGCCGGCTCAATTAGATAAAGCCGGCAAGAAAATTTTTAGACTAATTGCCAAAAGCACGAAAGCCTTGGCAGTAAAAAATCAAATAGACTTAAAATCAAAGACAAGGGCAATTCTTTTAACTTTTAGTATTTTGCCTTTGATATCCAATGCTTATTTAAGCCCCGTTAATTTAAGCGCAGTTGCTTCTTTTTCAGGAGAGCTTAAAACTATTAATGTTTCTATAGATCAGTTGGAAAAAGTAAGTTTTACAACTTCCAAAGACACATTAAAAGAGGCTCTTTTGGATCAGGGTATCGAGACTTCGTCCGAAGATTTAGTGGAACCCAATGTAGATACTTCGCTAAAACCGGGCATTTCGGAAGTATCTATAAAAAAAGCTTCGCCTGTTACAGTTATTGACAAAGGGCAGACAATTATTGGCAAAAGCGCCCATCTTTCGGCTTCTGAAATTCTGAAAGATTTATCAATTAGTCTTTATGCTGCTGACGATGTGAGGGTTGCTAATCCTTTAGATGAATTAGTTCCCGGTCTAAAAATTTACATAGATCGAGCGAACACGGTTAATTTACAAGTGGATAGCAACTTACGAGAAATTCATACCAAATTAAAAACCGTAGCCGATTTATTATATGCCGAGAATATTACCCTTGGCGCAAAGGACAAGATAGAGCCTGGCTTGGAAACTAATATAAAAGACGGTTTAGTTGTTAAAGTTATTAGAGTTTTGGAAAATGAAAATGCCGAAGTTGTAGATATTCCTTTTTCTATACAATATAAGGACGATCCAAATATTCTTATTGGGCAGACAAAGGTGGAAAATCCTGGGGAAACCGGAAAAAAAGAAATCACATTTAGAAAAGTTTTAGAGAATGGCAAAGAAGTATCTCGAGAGATTTTACAGGAAAAAATAATCAAGGAACCGGTACCTCGAATAATTCTAAAAGGCACAAAACCTAAATTTTCAGTCGCCTCTGGTTCTTATGCCGATTGGATAAATGACGCGGCCTCAAAATATGGAGTTGATGCTTCCAGAATGTCTAGGATGATGTATTGTGAGTCAGGCGGCAACGCGAATTCTGTTGGTGGTGGCGGAAGATTTTACGGACTTTTTCAATACCTACCATCTACTTGGGCAGGAGCATCGGCCGGGGCCGGATATACTGGTGCAAGTATTTTTGATCCTAAAGCTCAAATATATACCACGGCTTGGAAAATTTCAGTTTCCGGTTATGGTGCTTGGCCAATATGCGGATACAAATAAGTCAGTAAACAGTTAACAATCAATAAGTAACAACTCTATACAGAAACTTTCTGTTTACTGTTAACTGTTATCTGTTTACTATGTAGATGTGGATCTAACAAACGTTTCTGTTATAAAAAGCCTATTAAAACAGCACGGACTTTGGGCCAAAAAGCGGCTTGGTCAGCATTTTTTAGTTTCAAGAAAAGTTTTAGAGAATATCATTAAAGTAGCGGATTTAAAAGAAGAAGATATTGTTTTAGAAATTGGTCCGGGCATTGGCGTTTTAACAAAAGAGTTATTGCCGAAAGTAAAAAAAGTTGTTGCTTTAGAAAAAGACCAGAAAATGATTGAGATATTAAAAGAGAACTATAAAAGTTTTAAAAATTTAGAAATAGTAAATGAAGACGTCTTAGAATTCGATTTAAGAAAGTTACTAAGAAAATACAAAGTAGTGGCGAATATCCCTTATTATATTACTTCATCTTTATTAAAGGTATTACTAGAAGCAGAGAATAGGCCTAATTTAATAGTTTTGATGGTTCAAAAAGAAGTAGCCCAAAGAATTGTTGCCAAACCACCGGATATGAATATTTTAGCCATCGCTGTGCAGTTTTATGCCGAGCCGGAAATAGTTGAATTTGTTTCTAAAAATTCCTTTTTCCCAAAACCAAAAGTGGATTCAGCCATCATAAGAATTTCGCCGAGGGTGACTCCCTCGGCGAAATTCTCGGC
>JBBIQZ010000025.1:0-5305 GCA_037442065.1 bacterium
TTTTAAATTGCATATTTACTACCCTTTCGGTTAGATTTTAGCATGTTGAATACGAGGTATTGACAAGAGTTTCTTCATTTACTAAACTTTAAAATATAGTTTCAAAATGGATTTTATGGTAAAAACCCAAATACAATATCAAAAAGACACGGGATAATTATTCTTGTTTTTAGTTATTGCCCGCTGTCTTGGCGGGTTTTTTAAATCCAAGTGAAAGATGAACTTTAAAAATTAAATACAGATATAAAAAAATTGCAATTTAAAGAGTTTGACTACAATAATTTATACATTTTGTAGTTATAGGGTTAAATTAAGGGCATATGATGGATGCCTTGGCGTAAAGAGCCGACGAAGGACGTGGCTAACTGCGATAAGCCTCGGGTAGCTGAAGCAAGCTTTAATCCGAGGATTTCCGAATGGGGAAACCCAGTGCTGTAAATCAGCACTACTCCGACTTGTCGGAGAGGGCACCTGGTGAACTGAAACATCTTAGTAACCAGAGGAAGAGAAATCTACGAGATTCCCTTAGTAGCGGCGAGCGAAGTGGGAACAGTCTAAACTTAATTTTTTCCTCGATTTATCGGGGTTTGCGGAATAAAAAAATTAGGAGTTGTAAGAAGAGTTTAAGGCTTGGCTAGAAGTTTTGTAACTTCCGGCCAAACTTTCTACGATCCGCAGTCGTAATAAGCAAGAAAAAGTTAAGAGAAGGATCCTGGAAAGGACCACCATAGAGGGTAAAAGTCCCGTACATTAAAACTTTTTTGGACTTATTTGAACTTTTCTTAAGTACCACGGGACACGAGAAATCCTGTGGGAAGCTGGGTGGACCACCATCCAAGACTAAATACTCTTTACGACCGATAGCGAACTAGTACCGTGAGGGAAAGGTGAAAAGAACCCCGGTGAGGGGAGTGAAATAGAACCTGAAATCATATGCTTACAAAGAGTAGGAGCCAGGTAGTGAATTTTGGACAAAGCATTCGCTTTTTCGTCCTTTCGGACGAGTCCAAAATCTACTACCTGGTGACTGCGTGCTTTTTGTAGAACGAGCCAACGAGTTATCAAGGTATGGCAAGGATAAGTCGATTGACGAATCCAAAGTGAAAGCGAGGGTTAATTGCCCGTGCCAAAGTCATACCTTATAGACCCGAAACCAGGTGAGCTATCCATGGCCAGGGTGAAGCTGGGGTAAGACCCAGTGGAGGCCCGAACACACCGGAGCTGCAACACCGGGTGATGAGCTGTGGATAGGGGCGAAAAACCAATCGAACCTGGAAATAGCTGGTTCTCCCCGAAATAGCTTTAGGGCTAGCGTCATATGTTTGAAGATAGGGGTAGAGCACTGAATGGGAGCGGGACTTCATTGTTACCGTTTCCAAACAAACTCCGAATACTATCTTTCTAATATGGCAGTCAGACTGTGACGGATGAGCGCCATAGTCAAAAGGGAAACAACCCAAATCGTAATCTAAGGTCCCCAAATTCACGCTAAGTGGAAAAGGATGTGAGATTGCTTAGACAACCAGGAGGTTGGCTTAGAAGCAGCCATTCCTTCAAAGAGTGCGTAACAGCTCACTGGGTTATGCGATCTTGCGCCGAAAATTTAACGGGGCTCAAGCGTGGTACCGAAGATACGGGCCATTGTGCTTCACTTTTGTTCAGCACAAAAATAAAAAGTAAAAAATAAAAAGTAAAAAGTTAAGTTTTTACTTCGCAAGTTTCGCAAGTTATTGAATAGAAAAATCACGAAGTGATTTACTAGCATTTTTAGTTTTTAATTTTGAATTTTTAATTTAAGTGCCGAGCGATAGCGAGGTACGATGGCGGTAGGGGAGCGTTCTTGTTTGAGTGAAGCCTAACTGTAAGGTTAGGTGGACGAGCAAGAAGTGAGAATGTTGGCATTAGTAACGTATATGCCCGTGAGATACGGGCACACCGTAAGTCTAAGGATTCCCTTCCAATGCTAATCAGGGAGGGGTTAGTCGGGCCTAAGTCTATCCCGAAAGGGTCTAGACGATGGACAACAGGTTAATATTCCTGTACTTCTGTAAATGTTCCTTTATGCGACGCTTAACATAAGAAGGAGCACTTTTATGGCTATAGGTGTCTAATCCTGGTGCAAGCCAGGAGAATGAAAGTCCTCTTTTGGACGATTCCTTTGAATATTGAGCCAAGAAAAGCATAAAATTAAAGTTTACAGAATCCGTACCGCAAACCGACACTGGTAGACGAGGCGAGTAGCCTCAGGTGTTCGAGATAACCCTCGTTAAGGAACTCGGCAAAACAGCGGCCGTAACTTCGGGATAAGGCCTTCCTCCTTCGCTTTTTACTTCGCAAAAAGCTACGGAAGGACGGGTCCTCCTCCTTTTCGATAGAATTTGGTATGATTAAGAGATCGAAGAGCGAAGAGGACTTGTCCCTCCGAAGCTCATTACGAAGTAATGAGCGGAGGGGGACGCAGCAAAAGACTCCAGGCGACTGTTTACCAAAAACATAGGTCTCTGCAAACTCCTAAAGAGGATGTATAGGGACTGATGCCTGCCCAGTGCTGGAAGGTTAAGCTTTTCTGTGCAAGCGGAAAAGTTAAGCCCCAGTGAACGGCGGCGGTAACTATAACCGTCCTAAGGTGAATTTATTGCCTTAGTAAAATTCGGCTATATGCGGGAATCTCTGTATTCTAAAAGGATTGAAGGATCTGATGCTACTATGGTATAATATATCCATAGTTAACTAACTAGGATTTATGCCAAGTAAAAAAGCATTCAGTGCAGACAACCCGCAGGAAAGAAAGAAATTTCTAGGATGGATTGTTGGATTTACTGATGGTGAAGGTTGTTTTTCGGTGAGTTTTAACAAAAATAAAACCACTTCTTCCGGCTGGCAGATTTTTCCGGAATTTGTTATTACTCAAGGAGAAAAAAGTTTATCTATTTTAGAGAAAATTCAAAGATTCTTTAAATGTGGTAAAATCTTCATCAATCGAAGAAAGGATAATCATAAAGAAAATCTTTATCGCTATTGCGTTAGATCAATTTCCGATCTTTCTTTAAAAATTATACCTTTCTTTAAAGCTAATCCATTAGAAACAGCAAAGCAGAGAGATTTTAAGCAATTTGTTCTTATAATTGATATGATGCTAAGACAAGAGCACCTAAGATTAAAAGGAATGAAAAAGATTGCTTTGTTAGTTTCTAAAATGAATAGAAAAATTCCATCTAGGTTTCTTTCATCCCCAGAGACTATACGCCGAACCATTCTTCGCTAAAGCTACGAATGACAAGCTCCAATATTTAGAATCAAGTAAAATATAAAGGAGGTTTGTCCACCGAAGCCTTAGGCGTAGGTGGAAGATATAGTCCGATCTTTATGGCGACATAAAGAGATGAGCAGAAATGCCTCATCCTTCCTTAAGGGAAGTAACAAAAATGAGCGAAATTCCTTGTCTGGTAAGTTCAGACCCGCACGAATGGCTTAACGGTCTGGAGACTGTCTCAACGAGGGGCTCGGTGAAATTGCAATACCGGTAAAGATGCCGGTTACCCGCGACAAGACGGAAAGACCCCGTGAAGCTTTACTATAACTTAGTATTGAATTAAGACTTAATCTGTGTAGCATAGGTGGGAGACTTTGAAGCTTCAGCGTCAGCTGGAGTGGAGTCGTCAGTGAAATACCACCCTTATTAAGTTTTGATTCTAACCACGTTTAACGTGGGACAGTGCTTGGTGGGTAGTTTAACTGGGGCGGTTGCCTCCTAAAGAGTAACGGAGGCGTTCAAAGGTTCCCTTGGTCCCAATGGAAACGGGACTTAAAGTGTAAAGGCATAAGGGAGCTTGACTGCAAGACCTACAAGTCGAGCAGGTGCGAAAGCAGGACTTAGTGATCCGGTGCATTTCGAGTGGAAGATGCATCGCTCAACGGATAAAAGCTACTCCGGGGATAACAGGCTTATAGTGCCCAAGAGTTCACATCGACGGCACTGTTTGGCACCTCGATGTCGGCTCGTCGCATCCTGGAGCGGAAGTACGTTCCAAGGGTTTGGCTGTTCGCCAATTAAAGCGGTACGCGAGCTGGGTTCAGAACGTCGTGAGACAGTAAACATAACCATGCTGTCTATAAATTCGGTCCCGACGCCTTTAAAAGGTGCGGGATTCCGACATTGCCGAAAGGCAATCGTCGGGGCTAAATGCTGGAAACTCCCATGTATCTGGTGATACTCGTCAATAATTTGGCAGTAAAAATTCATCCAGTGGGGACGATCAGCAGGAAAGGCCCAGCACATAACTTGCAGTGCGCTTTGCGCATTATTAAAGATACTGCAAGTTATGTGCTGGGAATCCTCAGAGACTATACGCCGAACTCCGGCCAAAACGTCGGAGAAGACATAGTCCGAGCCTTATGGCGACATAAGGAGTCTGGCAGAAATGTCCAGGCCATCCGAAAGCATTTCGGAGAGTAACAAAACTGTCGGTCCCTATCTGTCGTGGGCGTCGAAACTTGAAGGGAGCTCTGGATAGTACGAGAGGACCTCCAGGGACGAACCTCTGGTGTACCAGTTGTTCTGCCAAGAGCATTGCTGGGTAGCTATGTTCGGAAAGGATAAGCACTGAAGGCATATAAGTGCGAAGCCTCCCCTAAGATTAGGTTTCTTAGATCCCTTGAAGACCACAAGGTTAATAGGCTCTAGGTGTAAGACCAGTAATGGTTTAAGCCGAGGAGTACTAATGATTACTTAACCCTATAACTGCAAAGTGTATAAATTTTAAATTGATTTAAGTGCAAAATTTCCGGTGCTTTGGCGATGGGGAAACACCCGATCCTCCGCCAAAGGCGGACAAGCATTCCGAATCCGTCTTCACGTATATTTCGACGGACAGGCGCCGAAGTTAATTAACATCTTATATGCTGGTGCTTTGAGCGAGATGGAAACACCCGACCCCATACCGAACTCGGCAGTTAAGCATCTCAGCGTCGATGGTACTTGGGCCGCAAGGCCCTGGGAGAGTAGGTCAGTGCCAGCTTATAAGATGTTAATTATTTAGGGATATTTTCAGCGTCGACTGTGTCCAGCGGAGCTTTAGCGTAGTTGGATGGTACTTGGGCCGCAAGGCCCTGGGAGAGTAGGTCAGTGCCGGGAATTTTGTACTTAAATAAAAAAACCGCCCCAAAGGCGGTTTTTTAGTTATCCAGAAATGCTTTTTTAGCGCTTTCTGTATAGTACACATTATCAAGCATTTCAAAATGGTTTTAAAATATTTTGTTGCCTCAAAAGGGGAAAATTGCTAAAGTAGAGATAATAAATTAAGGT